>NZ_CAWPDB010000185.1:6340-12766 GCF_963886625.1 Vibrio sp. V23_P3S9T160 | reverse complement strand
AAAATGCAGAATTAGGACTATATTCAACAATCCAAGAAGAATATAGAAAAGAAAAAACCGATAATGCAAAAAAAATCATTAAAGCATGGGTTCGGGCTATTTTATTTATACATAAAAATACTATAGGAAAGATCAGATAGAACTGCCATTCTACAGAAAGACTCCAAGTATGAAGGAGAGGCTTGTAAATACTTGCTGCAGCATCATAGGTGTCTTCAGAGCTAAAGTATATATTGGACTGAAATAGCATTGCCGCTTTTAGTGACTTTGCATATAAAAGAAACTCCGAGGGAAGAAGTATAATGTAAGCAGCTAAAGATACAACACAAAGGACAAACAATAAAGCTGGTACAATTCTCTTGAACCTAGAAATATAAAACTCTAGAAAGCTAAAATCATTTTTATCTAATGAACTATAGATGATTTTAGTGATTAGATACCCTGAAAGTACAAAAAAAACATCAACTCCCAAATAACCACCAGAGAAAAATCTGACACCAAAAACCGATATATCTGCGTGATATATAATTACGGAAAGTACAGCTAGTGTTCTCAAGCCATCCAACTGTGGCCTATATGTTATTCTCTTCAATCTGATTACCTTTTATACTTATTTTTTATAAGGTGCTTAAAGAAACTTTCAAGAATGTCACATATTCTGTCCACTTCAGAACAGCTTAATGAAGGATGAACTAAAAACATCAATGAGCTTTGTGATAACAGCTTTGCATTCTCTAACCTTTGAGTGGGCCTTAGGTCCGGTTCAAAAGCCTTTTCCATATAGATTTCACTGCAGCTTCCTTGATAAACTGGCACACCTAAAGCAGTAAGGCTTGAAATAATTTCGTCGCGCTCAATTTCTGAAAATACATCAGACAGAAACATATAATATTTATAACCTGCATGCACAGAATATTCAGGTATATTTATGCTTTTCAGGAACTCAAATTTTCCCACGACCTCGTTATACTTTTCCATATAGCTACGACGGGTATCACACCACTCCTCAACCTTCGTGAGTTGATAACGACCGATCGCTGCCTGAATTTCAGTCATGCGGTAGTTTGAACCGAAACTATCATGCAACCATCGAAACTTTCCTTTTTCGGTACTTTGATAAAGCATTTTCTGTCGGTTTTTACCATGATCTTTATAAGACCAGATAAACTCAAATAGCGCTTTATCATTTGTTGTTATCATCCCACCTTCACCTGCAGTGGTAATTATCTTATCCTGACAAAACGACCAACAACCTACATGGCCAATAGAGCCCACTGAACTTCCTTTATATTTTGCACCATGTGCTTGGGCGCAATCTTCTATGACATAACAATTTAAATGTTCAGCTAAAACCATAATGTCGTCCATTTCTGCTGGTAGTCCAGCTAGGTGAACTACAATAACGGCTTTGGTGGCTGAAGTAACGACACGTGAGATGGTCTCTGCGGAAATGTTCTGACTTTCGAGTTCAACATCAGCAAAAACAGGCTTTGCTCCAACTGCAACAATTGCAGATGCGGATGCGATGAAAGTTCGAGGAGTTGTGATGACTTCATCTCCCGGGCCGATTCCCATCGCCTTTAAGGCCAATTCCAAGGCTACCGTACCATTACTAAGAGCGACTGCGTATTGCGTACCACACCAAGCGGCATACTCTTCTTCAAATGCTCTACCATGAACCCCTGTCCAATAGTTGACACGATTTGATCGGATCACATCAGCGATGATGTTTGCCTCATCCTCTGAATAATTCGGCCAAGGGGAAAATCCTGTATTTAGCATCAATAAACCTATTTCAATAATTCTTTTGCTGGCGACCCGATGACAGTTGCCGCAGGTTTAACTTCTTTAACCACAACCGCACCAATTCCAACGATTGCACCGGAACCGATAAATACGTTTTGTCTAATACTACAATTTGCACCAAGCCAACAATAGTCTCCCACATGCACATTTCCAGAAAGCACGGCACCAGGAGATATGTGACTAAAATTACCTATACGGCAATCATGCTCAACCACAGATGATGTATTTATAATCACACCCTCACCTATCTGAGCGAAAGCGTTGACAACAGCACGGGGCATGATTACTGTCCCTGCCCCTATTTGAGCATGAATGCTAATAACTGAACTTGGGTGTATTAAAGTAATGCGTTTCTGAAGAGCAAACTTTTGAATCAAAGCTGAGCGGACATCGTTCTGACCGATTGCAACGACTATTCCGCAGTAGTCACTTTGCTGCTTTTCTAAGTCTTCCACTGTCCCTTTTACTTTCCAAGCACCAAATATTTGACCTGCTTGCTTACCATCATCATAAAAGTCGATCAATTCATATCCGCATTGTGATGCAATATCTGCAATTACCTTTCCATGTCCACCAGCTCCAATAATTGCAAGTGAATTCATAATTTTTGTCCTGTGAATGGCTTGGTAGTTTCACTACCTAATGACGTAATATCCGATTTTCTAATCACCTTTAAAGAGGTCTTGAACAAAATTTCAATATCCAGCTTTAGTGACATGTTATCTACGTACCAGACGTCAAGTTTGAACTTTTCTTCCCACGAGATACTGTTTCGACCGTTGACTTGGGCAAAACCAGTAATTCCTGGCTTTACCTCATGACGCCTAGCTTGCTCTCTTGAGTACAATGGGAGATATTCCACCAGCAGAGGCCTTGGACCGACCAAACTCATCTCGCCTTTAATAACGTTCCATAGTCCAGGTAATTCATCTAGGCTACTTGCTCGAAGCCACTTTCCAAAACTGGTTAATCTAACTGCATCTGTTTTAACATTCTCCAGAGCAATCAAACTATCTACGTTAAGCATTGAACGAAATTTGTACATTCTAAAAAGAGAACCGTTGAGACCTGGACGCTCTTGGCAAAACAGTATTGGTCGACCAAGCTTCAATAAAACAAGCAAAGATACAAGGAGATAAAGTGGTGACAACAACACCAAGGCTGTTACAGATACTACGATATCGAAAGTTCGTTTAATTATCAAATAGTGCACAATATTTCTCTGCTAGCTTGCTGTAGTTTAATTCCTCAACTATATACTGGCGAGAACGCAAGCCAAATAGCTCTTTCTCTCTATCCGTTAATGAAAGATATTCTCTCACCTTTTCATAGAATATGCTCTCATCATATGGAGCAATTACCACTCCAGCCCCAGACTCTTCTAACATCGGACAAAACACATTGCCAATACATATTGTTGGCTTACCTGCGTACATGTAGTCTACAAACTTGTTAGGGGACACTCCGTACATAAAAACGGGCTTCTCATCGAATGAGTGCAGCAATAGATCGGCATGTTTCAATATACTATGAAGTGCTTCTCTACTGACTTTCGGCGCTATCGTTACGTTGTCCATACCACGAGACATGTTCTGAAGTTTTTCAAGTTCAGGCCCATCGCCTATCAAGACAAAATGCACATCTAGATTCTTTTTGGCATTTCCTGCTAATGAAAGAATACGTGATAGCTTATAAGCTTGGTTAAAAGAGCCAGCATATACAAGATTAGGTTTATCAGCTGAGAAATAACTTTTAATATAGCCCGGATTTATCTCAGTTTGTTCTTTCTCATAGAAGTCCAAACTGACACCATGAGGTATACAAATGACTTGTTTATCTTCTTGAATCTGCTTTCTAACATGTAAATTCAATCTCCCCATGGTACCAACAATAATATCAGAACTCTTGTAACCTAACTTTTCAATCCAAGATAAAAAGCAAACGAGTGGATGAGTCAAATTTAGGCCTTTTAATTCTACTAATGACTGTGGCCAAATATCTCTTACTTCAAAAATAAACTTACAGCCATAAAATCGTTTGAGTAACACTCCTGAGATAACGCTTAGAATTGATAAAGACGATGCGATAACTACGTCTGGTTTCTCTCTACACTTTTTTATGCCATAGATAAAAGTCATTATTTCAAAATGAAACCAAGACAAAATTCTATACGGTGAGTTTGAATTTTTATACTTTAATGTATTAACCCAAACAACGTTGAACCCGCTGTAATTCTCTTCTTTGAAAAACCCTCTGAATTTAGGCAAGGCACTATATAGATGAGATGAATTCGACAGTATGAGAGTAACGTCGTTACCTTTCTTAGAAAACTCTTTGCAGAAATATGACTGTCTAGTATCCGCACCATATTTTGATATGTTCGCGTATTTTGATATATACCATATTTTCTTATGGTTATCTTTCATTCTATCAACTCGTCGTATACGTCTATCATCTTATCTAGCGAGACATCCCATGAGTAGTTCTCCAGAACGTGTTGTCGGCCTAATTTGCCCATTTTCTCTCTCAATCTTTCATTAACTACCAATCGACAAATTGCCTGCGCTGCTGCTTCCGGGTTATCTCTTTCAACAATCAAACCTGTTTTTCCGTCAACAACGACTTCTTTAAAACCGGATACATCTGAAACAACAACTGGTAGACTGCAGGCATTTGCCTCGACAGCAGCAACCCCAAAGCTTTCGCTGTCAAGTCGGCTTAATGCTACGTATATATCCAATGCGTTAAGAATCTGAGGAACAAGGGAGTTGTCAATATAGCCTCTAAACTGAACTAACCGGGAAACACCAAGACTGCTTGCTAATCTTTTGAGGTTTTCCTCTTCTGGTCCATTACCCACTATGACCAATTCTAGCTCGGTATCTTTGCAGTGACTAACTACGATAGCAAACGCTTTTATTAGTGTGTCAATACCGTATTTTTTATGAAGAAGCTTAACTGTGCCTATGGAGACCTTCGGCTTTGGGCCGTCCATATTTTTATCAATGGGGCAAAATAAATTGGTATCCACACCAAAAGGTGTGACATGAATAGGTGGTAAAACGGGGGTGATGGCTTTGATCACCGTAAGCATACAATGACTAGTGGTTCCGATTGCCCTAGCTCTTTGAAGGTTATTTTTTACCAACCAATGATTAAATCTACTTTTACCTGGGAAATCATACACGTCAGCACCCCAAGCAGAGAGCATAACGTTTTTATACCCACTCAACGCTGCTAATGAACCATACCCACTAACATAATGGGCGTGTAAGAGATCTGGCCTTATTCTTTTGAGAAGCCTTTTTAATTTGACCGCTGCAATGATGTAGCCATAGGGCGCATATGGAGTAAGCTGGTGGAGTTGAATACCTTCAGAGTATTGTTCTGTGATCGGGTTGCAACTCACAAGATGAATTTCAATTCCTTTTGAGTAAAGCCCTTCAGCCCAACGTCTGATATGAATGCTATTTGCATTGCCTAATAGAGCTATCTTCATTGCTTCACACTTCCCAGAGCGACTTCGACCTCTCTACAGCGTTTCTCCCATGAATATAAATGGGCCCTTTCTCTTACTGTTTCAGCAAATGCAGGAATACTATATTTCTCATCTAACAATTGCTGAAGAAATTCTTTTAATGAATGTTCAGAGTAATCAACTTTCCAACCTAACCCCTGTTCATTCACAAACTCCCCAACCCAAGTACTCGCAGTGGCAATGACTGGCTTACCATAGCTAACGTACTCAAAGAGTTTAACCGGCACCGCAAAGTCCCTATACTCAGTTGGCTCCATGTAAAGACATGCACAATCTACATTTTCATATAGCGCTTCCAACTCCTTCCCACTGCGGCTAACAACCTGTACATTGCTTGGTAAGTTACGGATGATTTCCCTCAGAGCTTTGGCATCTGCTTCACGAGTACAGATGGTAAAATTTATACTTTCGTGGAAACACTCTCCAACAACCCTAATAAAAAGGTTTATATTGTAATAGCCTACCATACCACCAACATAAAAAATTTCTAGCTTATCTCCAACTTGCTTTGTTTTAGATACTACAGATATAGAACCAGGGTTCAGTTCAAAAAATTTACTCTGCTGAATATAAGGTATGTACTTTTTCATATTCAATGAAGGCACAAACATACTATCTATAAATAAGTTATAGATAACCAACTCCGCTCTATAAAAAAAGTGAGTAATGAGTTTTTTAAGACGTTGATTAAGTGATAGTGATGACAACTCTTCGAACTGCCAATAAACATCTCGATAAAAAACTCCGATTTTAACCTTTTTCTTATTTAGAAAACTAAAAAAAATCGCATCCATGAATGGGCTTCTAGGGATGTGATCCTTATCTGTTAGAGATAAGGGCATAGTAGACGCTTCTGAATAACAAAAATCATATCTATTCCCATCTTTAATTTTTTTCTTTACTTTCTGTATTGCTGAATATCTCTCTTTTGAGTAGCCAACAACAAGTTCTACATCGTAGCCAAGAGAAATAAATGCTTTATACATTTGAACTGGTCGTATTCCACTTCCTGATGGAGCCTCGAAGTTTAGAGGTAATGGATGATGAAATATTATACTTTTTTTCATGCTATCAAAAATCAG
>NZ_CAWPDB010000185.1:0-6295 GCF_963886625.1 Vibrio sp. V23_P3S9T160 | reverse complement strand
TATAAGTTATCTGTAGGTCGCAAATGATTTTTCACAAAATCTTTAATTTTCTTTGTTTCACGTGGATACTCTTTTGAGAAGTTTGCCGTTTCCACTCTTACACTTTCAAGACCTAAAACTTCCTTATATTTCAGCTCCGCCTCCTCGATAGTATCATCGTTAGTAAATAAAGCCCTATCTCCAAAAGATTTGGTAATAAATAACAAACCTCTTTTTGTATTAATTTCTTTAGTTCTTATAGCATTGAACAATCTTAAGTAATTCTCAATATTAATTAAAGTAATAATATTCGACTTAAAAGGTACACAACTTGCCGAAATTACAGCTATCGGTGTATATATGTTTGATATATATCTTAACAAAAACAAACTGAGCGTTAGTTTATCTAATGAAGTTAGAAAATCAAGCGAACCTACCACCCCTACTAAAACAGAACTAAAGAGAACGATATTAGCAGCATTTCTACCATATATTCTCATTCTTTCCAGTCGTTCAAATGACTTTGAAGATATGCCCACACCTTCCATCTCGCCCGCGGCTTCGGCCGCTGCTTCCATAGCATCTTTCTGAGATTCCTTTGTATCTTGTCCCGCTTTCTTCTTTTGTTTAACTTTTGTCAAAATAAACATGAACACGATCAAAAAAACGATATTGAAGCCTGCCAAATAAGGTTCAAAGTAAAATAAAAAAATTAGAGAAACAAAGGCTTGAGCAAAAACAAAAGCATTCAAGAATAAGGCCCTCACCGCTCCAAATGTACCATCCATATTTTTATAGAATGTTTCATCGCCATCACAGCTAATAATATGAGTTGAACTTTTATACTTTGCCAAAAGACTTTCTCTTAATCTTAAAACCAATCTAGAAAGTCCAACCCTACTTACTGAAAGAACCTTAGAACTAAGCACTAAAAGTAAAATTGCCGGAATAAGAGAAATTACTAACTGTTCAACTTTAGTAAACTCAAATGGGATATATGAAAGGGCTTTAGTTATATATCCGGAACTTGTATCGTCGATATAGTGCTGCACACCAAAGTAGAATAGGCCGATCGCAAAACCTTGAAGAAATATTGATGCTATATATATTGCCACGAGCAATAAAAATGAAGAGCGCTCTTTATTAGAAGCGCCCTTAACTAGAAGATAAGACAGGTTCATCAGAGAAATAAATGCAGCATACTCACCTTTGCTTAGATATTTATTCATTATATGTACTGAAATATTTTTTCTTTAAAAACTTTTACGGCTCGCTCTGTATCAGATTGTAACTCTGATCTGCACACAGGAATGCCTTCAACGCGAATGCCAGAAAGAAGGCATTTTTTAACTAGTCTGTTAGATACCTTACGATTACCAATAAATTTCACGGTGCTAAATGAGATAAAAATTATATCCCTTTCAATCTCTTTCTCTAGCTTTTCGATTGACATGGGAATGCGAGAAAGAATTTTTCTCTTAAATCGCATTGGTAGTTTAGCGTCAGAAACTACTCTCGCCAGCTTATCTATGAATTTTGAGTTTTTCACAACAACAGTTTTATCGGTAGTAATGATCTTCTCGCGCCACTCACTTTGGCTTAAAGGAATATCATCGTTATCAATATGTTCTATACACGCTTCATATAAATACGATGTCACGGCCTTATCACCAAAGATGAATATTTTCTTGTCTGGAATCTGTCGCAAAGTTTCAGTCTTCTCTGTGATAAAACCATTCGAAGCAGCGAGTACTGTTGCAGGGTGCTCTAAAGACAAATCCTCGCATTGCTTTAATGAAAAATCACTTATTATCTCTTTGAACAAAAAACCGTTTGTCCCGTTTAAAAGATCATCATCTACCATTACATTTCGCTTGATCTCGTAGTCTCCTACGAGACTGGAGTACTGAAAATACATCGATGCTCCTATTTGATATCTAAGTAAGCTTTTACAACTTCAATAATCTTATATGTAGACATTTCGCTACTGTAAGGCTGAATAGAACCTTTTAGCATTGTCATACAATAATCTTTGAGTGTTTCACTAGTCATATTGTCAAAAGCATCAATCGTATGGATATATCCAAGTTGATGAAGCTCTTTCCAGATAGGGTCATCACGCAACACTACAGACTTCACACCAGCGTAAGCAGCATCTTTTGGAAGACCACCTGAGTCTGTGACAACACCAGTAGCACTTTTTAGCGTTTTGATCACTTCTGAATATTTTAACGGCTCAATCACTTTAATTTGACTACTTTCCAAAAGTGCCAATTCTTCAGCAGAAGCCTTTACTCTAAGGCGCGGATGCAGAGGAAGGATGACTTCTGAACTTTTTGAAAGCTCAACCAACGTTGCTAGAATCAAGCGACGACGTATATCATCATCTACGTTTTCAGCTCGATGGATGGTCACGAGAATTCGATCTTTTATATCCGGCACTTCACTCAGCCGTTCACTCATAATGTGAAACGCATCATACATCAGATCCCCAACTAAATGGTTTCTGTCTGATGGCAAACCTTCTTTAGATACGTTGTTATGGTCTAACTGAGTTACACAGAAATGGTGCTTTGCAAGATGGTCAGTAACCTTTCGATTAACACCTTCTTGGATACCTACGTGTTCTTCAGTTCTAACACCGGCCTCTAAGTGTCCGTACGGAATGTCTAACTTTGCACATGCGATTGAGCCTGCAAGAGTGGAATTCGTATCACCATAAAGAAACACATAATCTGGTTTAAATGACGCTAGCTCATTCCAGATGTTTTCGATCATCATCGGAATTTGTTTTTCAGGTCCAAACCCTGCAATATTTCCATAAGTGATATTTTGGAAAGCAAACTCTTTAATTAGTTCCTCTGACATATTTTTATCGTAGTGCTGACCTGTATCATAGATTTTTTGAATGATACTCTCATCAGAGTAAAGAGCGGTCCATAATGGGAACAGCTTGATATATTGAGGTCTTGTTCCAACTATATGTAGGATTTTATTAGTCATTTTTCACACTCATTGTTACTAATTCAAAACGTTCGGCGTAACGAAAGCCCGAAGCGATACCGGCTTCTATAGCGAGACTCTCAATCACATTAGGCTGGCTATAACTTCTTTGGGATTGGCTTTCAAAAGCAGAAACAGCTTCAATCTTTTTCCTTAGGTTGTCTTCTGTAAGCTCAAAAAACACATTACCCACTACTTTTCTGGTATTCCAAGGATGAGTGTAGCCTAGTAGGGTAGATTGTTTAAATGCTCTAATTGCTTCGCAAGCTAACGTGTTGTGATCTTGATGATAATCATTTTCGGAGCTTGTAATCACTAAATCAGGCTTAATAAGCTCACGCAATTTTATAAGATCTTCAAGAATTTCCTGGCGATAATAAGAAAACTTTCGTACAGGATAATCATAGAAGTGAATATCTGCTTTGAGGCCCAAAATTTCAGCAGAGGCTCTTTGTTCATTTAGCAATTTTTGGGCATCCGCACTCTTAGGCAGAGATTCAACTGGGTTACTAAATACAGCAAGATAAACCTCTACACCTTGTTCTATGAGTACTCGCACTAAGCCTGCAGCACCGAACTCTGTGTCGTCAGGATGCGCAGAAATGAATAGTGCCCGTTTTGTTACGTTAAAAATCATTTTTCTACTCGTAGTTTTTTAGCAGGATTTCCAGCTATAACTCCAGCTTCAAAGGATTTTGTGACACAGGCTCCTATGCCAACGAAAACCTCATCCCCTAGTTCAGCACCGTTGATAACAGAACTATTCGGTCCCAACCAATCACCCTTGCCTATAGTCACCGACCCAGACAACGTTGTTGAAGCCGTTAGAGTAGAATTCGCACCTATCTGACAATTGTGGGCAATATGGACATGGTCATCTACGAGTACATTTTCTCCAACATTTGTTGCTTTAAAGGTGCCAGCCACAACAGTGACGTTATTACTGATCTTAGTGTTTCTACCTATGTAGGCTCCACCTGTATGGATAAATTGATAACCCACACTATTAAGTCGGCCAAAACCGAATCCTTGAAAACCTATCGAGCAATTGGCACCAATTTCTACGCCTTCATCGACATAAACATTAGTATCAAGCTGGGTTGAATGGTGAATTTTGGCGCTTGGATGAACATAACTAATTTGATCGCATTTAGTCCACGCACCACGCCTCGATCTCACCGCGATATTCATTAAGTAAGCGTAGACATCTCTCGGGTTGTTACAAATACACAGTGTAATATTTGTCGCGGATAACCAATTTTCAGGTTTACATTTTGCAAGAATTACAGAGACCACTTCAGTGTTGTCTAGTGTCCAACCGTTGTCTTTTGTGTTAAATACAATTGAGAAATCAGTAATGCTTGATAGAGTCTTAAACTCATAGGGGGCTTCGATCGGTCGGCCATGTACTTCGGTTAATCTGGCAATGTCCTTAATTACATATTTATCTAGAATAATTCTCACGTTTGCCATTTTATAAACCTATGAAACTAGAAAGTTGTTGGTTGACTTGGCCATTTTCTTCAACGACACCTTGTACATTTGGGAGTGGAAGATAATCAACGATCCATCCGTCTCTGCTAAACTCACTGGAAATATATATACTTTCATTTTCAGGTAACTGACGAATCAAACAACAGGTAGATATGTTTATATCCTCAAAAAGGATATTACCTTTATAGTTCTTCAGTTCCTTTTTCAACTCCAAATATGAACTGTTATGTTTTTCAAAATAGTTATCAAGTACTTCCCAGTTTCTTTTCTTAAGGTGTTTAGCCATGGCTAAAGGAAAATCGGCTGTTAAACTAACTCGCTTAACATTTTCCAGTCTAGTTTCACTCTGGTTTTTACTAGTGAGTCTATTTAAACTCTGATGACATCTCAATTTAACAAATTCGATTCGGCTTTCTTTTGAATATTGATAAAAACCTTTATCTTCTTTTCTTGGGCTGACTATAAAACTGCTACGTGTCTTGTTTCTGGTAGAGTCAGAGACGTGTCGATATTTTACGACGTCAGAGTCCGGATAAACTATTTTACCTAACTTGGCAATTGTTGCCCATAAGTCATAGTCACAGCAAAACCCTGTATAGTTTGGTGGCAAACAATCATAGAGTGAATCCGAACGTTTCCACATCACGGCGCAACCGTTAACGTAATTACCTTCATACAACCGATTCTCGATTTTATCTTTATCAGGAGACCAAATTGTAATACGTCCATCGATGTATTCGTATATTGCCTTACCGATGGCCATTGAAGCATCAGGGTCTTTTTCAAGGGCCTCTACAAGCTTGATAATAGCGTACTCTACGTGTAGATCATCTGACGGTAGGTAGATACAGTACTTTCCTGTAGCAAGTTCATGCCCAAGATTAAACGTATAAGTTGAAGCAATAATACCTGTACCCGGCTTCTTAAAGTATTTAACATTAGGGTACTCTTCAGCTAGATGTGCCAGCTCCTTATCACTACCATCATCTATGATAATATGCTCATAATTTGGATACCTCTGGTCTCTTATTGATTCAATGCACTCTCTCAATAGAGGGTATCTTCCGTTCGACTCGCTTACATAAGCAAACGTGATAACTGAAACTTTAGGAAAATTATCCATTATAACACTTCCAAAAATAGTCGAGTTCTTCGTCAATTACTTGGGCTACATTTTCCTTAGAGTGCCTCAAAGCTCTTTCTAGCAAATAAACTCGTAACTCTTCTCTTTTTTCTGGACTTATTGAGGTAATTTTATTTAACTTGTCCATAAAGTCGCTCTGATTACCATCCTTGATTGTAGTCCCTTCCTCAAGGTCCCAGAAAAAAGGGTACTCCTCCCCTAATTCGTCCACTCGAGCATCATAACGGGGTAATAGTATAGGAACACCAGCAGCCATTGCCTCTAAGACTTTCAAAGATCCAGCTATGTTTCCCGACGCATCTTGGTTGTACCAAATTGCAGATGCACTATGTAACATATCTGAAACTTTTTCTTGCGGTATTCTGGGCACATTCACTATTTGATTAGGAATGCTAATTTTCTTGCCTGCACCCACGCATTCAGCTTGGATTTTTCTAGAGACTGAGCTATTAGATAAAGCGGAGATGACTTGATATGGGTAATTAGATGGTCTAATTGGCCCGAAATGACGGATAATTTTCTTCTCGTTTTGAGTTTTTCTGAAAATCTTTACTAATTTTTGTTTAAAACTTAGTGGAACTACCACGCTTTCTACTTTCTCTTTTTCTTTTTCTTTTTCTTTTACAAAATACGAATCATCAATAACCTGAGGAAATAGAATACATATTTCAGGAG
>NZ_CAWPDB010000184.1:0-12952 GCF_963886625.1 Vibrio sp. V23_P3S9T160 | reverse complement strand
AGATAATAGACTATTATCCTAGTTTTGTTTAATTATACTCAACCCATGCTATTTGGATTCAGTATCAATAAAGGGTTTGGGTGTATACGTATTTTCACTCAATGACTAAAATCGGATAACGCTCAACGACATTCGATTCAGTTTTTGAAAGAGTGACGCTATCGTGTTCAAGTCGCGAGGATGCTAACCCACTTGACACGGACAATCACACAGCGCTGTTTCATCCAATGGTGCTGCTAGAACAAATAGGGAAATTTTTCATGCCTACAGAAAAACCTACAATTATTTATACCATCACAGACGAAGCACCAGCACTGGCCACTTATTCTTTATTGCCGATTATCCAATCCTTTACCGCCTCGTCAGGCATTAGCGTTGAAACCCGCGATATTTCACTGGCTGCGCGTATCCTCGCCAGCTTCCCAGAACATTTAAAAGAAAATCAACGTGTAAGTGATGCGCTTGCCGAATTAGGTGAACTGGCGACCAAACCAGAAGCGAATATTATTAAACTGCCTAACGTTTCTGCATCGGTCCCACAATTGAAAGCCGCGATTAAAGAGTTGCAGGAAAAAGGTTACGACCTACCAAATTATCCTGAAGAACCAAGTACCTACGAAGAAGAAGCGATTAAAGCGACTTACGATAAAATCAAAGGCAGTGCGGTTAACCCAGTGTTGCGTGAAGGAAACTCCGATCGCCGCGCACCATTATCAGTCAAGAATTATGCGAAGAAAAACCCACATTCAATGGGCGCATGGTCACCGCAATCCCGTTCACATGTTGCCAGCATGCAAGACAAAGATTTCTATGGAACAGAAAAGTCAGTCACCATTGAAGGTGACACTAAGGTCAAAATTGAGTTTGTCGGCCATGATGGCTCGACTAAAGTCTTAAAGAAAGAGTTTGCGCTGCTTGATAAAGAAATTATCGATGCTTCAGTTCTAAGCAAAAAAGCGTTAGTTGAGTTTTTCGAGCAACAAATCGCAGCAGCTAAACAGCAAGATGTGCTGCTTTCCTTGCACATGAAAGCAACCATGATGAAAGTGTCTGACCCAGTCATTTTCGGCCATGCCGTTAAAGTGTACTACAAAGACGTATTTGCGAAGTATGGCACGTTGTTTGACTCATTAGGTGTTGATGTCAACAATGGCCTAGGCGATGTTTACGCGAAAATTCAAGCATTGCCACAAGCACAAAAAGAAGAAATTGAAGCCGCGATTCAAGCGGTTTATAACACGCAACCACCGCTTGCTATGGTCGATTCTGACCGAGGTATTACTAACCTACATGTCCCGAGCGATATCATTGTTGATGCGTCAATGCCAGCAATGCTGCGCGCTTCTGGTCAAATGTGGGGGCCAGATGGCAAGCAACAAGACACCAAAGCACTGATCCCAGATCGCTGCTACGCTGGCGTTTATCAAGCGGTGATTGATTTTTGTAAAAAGCATGGCGCATTTGACCCAACAACGATGGGCAGTGTGCCAAACGTGGGCCTTATGGCGCAAAAAGCTGAAGAATATGGATCGCACGATAAAACCTTTATCCTCGATGCCGCGGGTTCGGTACGTGTTGTGGATACCTCCGGCAAAGTATTGCTAGAGCAAGCTGTTGAAGCTGGTGATATTTTCCGCATGTGCCAAGTGAAAGATGCACCGATCCAAGACTGGGTGAAACTGGCCGTGACTCGTGCCAGAGCTACTGGTGTTCCTGCGATTTTCTGGTTAGACGATCAGCGTGCGCATGACCGTGAATTGATCAAAAAAGTCAACGTCTACCTTGCTGATCATGATACGGCCGGCTTAGATATTCAGATCCTATCACCCGTTGAAGCGACTCAGTTCACACTTGAGCGTCTCAAAGCGGGTAAAGATACCATCTCAGTTACGGGTAACGTACTGCGTGATTACCTCACGGATCTATTCCCCATTCTTGAGCTCGGTACTTCGGCTAAAATGTTGTCGATTGTTCCCTTGATGAATGGCGGTGGCTTGTTTGAAACAGGTGCTGGTGGCTCTGCGCCAAAACACGTTCAGCAGGTTGAGAAAGAAAACCACTTGCGTTGGGATTCGTTAGGCGAGTTTTTGGCGCTGGCGGCGTCTTTGGAACATTTGAGTGTTGTCACTGGAAATGCGAAAGCGAAAGTACTAGCCGATGCGCTTGATAAAGCCACTGGTAAGTTCCTTGATCTCAATAAATCACCATCGCGCAGAGTTGGTGAGCTTGATAACCGTGGCAGTCACTACTATCTTGCAACCTATTGGGCTGAGGCCTTAGCAGAGCAGGCGGCGGATGCTGATTTAGCGGCGGAATTCGCACCGATTGCGAAACAGCTGCAAGAAAATGAACAGGTTATCGTCTCTGAGCTGAATCAGGCACAAGGTACTCCGGGTGATTTGGGTGGTTACTATGCGCCAGTGTTTGAAAAAGCATCAGCACTAATGCGTCCAAGCCAAACCTTGAACGCGATCATTGGCGCTTAACCTTCAGTTATTCACCTCTAAGCAATAAAAAAACCCGCCAGTTCGGCGGGTTTTTCATCAAATACACGTTTGGCAGCGATTATTTTGCAAGTTGACCTTCGATTGGAACAACAGCGCTAGCGTGATAACCTTTCGGCCCCTGTTCAATCTCGTAGGAAACTTGTTGGCCCGCTTTGAGTGTGCGGTAGCCTTCCATTTGAATGGTTGAATAGTGAGCAAAAATATCGGTATCCTCACCTTCTGGACAAATAAACCCAAATCCTTTGGCGTTGTTAAACCATTTTACTGTACCTGTAGCCATGCTTTACATCCCTCATTGCATTTTAGTTACTGATGTTGTTATCGAGAAACTTATCCTAAAAACGTTACCCGAATGTGAATATCAATTCAGCCGCTGCCAAATTTTTAGTCACTAATTGACCAATGTAGTCAATGATTCGGCGCAGTCAATAGGCAAAAGGTATGATACTCGACATATTTGCAAATAAATCACTTTTCAGGTTTACATTGTTGTAACGATTAAATAGGGCGTTAAGAATGAAATAGTTAAAGAAAGCAGTTGCTTTTGTTTTCTTTTTAATCAACTACGCCGTTGATAGTTCGGAATAGCAATGTTTTATTTGCAGCGATACAATTGCTGCATTAGTCTCTAAGTAAGGGTTGTTTTTCAACTGTGTCGGTAGCACTAATAACATTAATAGATTCCAACGACACAATGGTTACTGAGAGGCACACGGTTCCACTAGGTAGAGAAGCACTCTAAATACGGTCATCATGAGTAAACATTTTGAATGGGTGACTCCAGACTCAGATCTTCTGGAGAAAGAGAAGACAGCAATTAAACCACCAGCGATGTACAACGTAGTTCTTAATAACGATGACTACACGCCGATGGAGTTTGTGATTGAAATCCTTGAGCGATTCTTCTCGATGGATATCGACAAAGCAACACAGATAATGCTCAAGGTGCATTATGAAGGGAAAGCAATTTGTGGCACGTTCAGTGCCGAGATTGCAGAGACCAAAGTAGCTCAAGTTACTTTGTACTCAAGGGAAAATGAGCATCCACTGCTTTGTACTATGGAGCAAGCGTAGTCGCTTGCTGGAGCAACAAAGTGGTTCCTTAAGGAGGTACTTATGCTTAATAAAGAACTAGAGTCGAGTCTAAACGGCGCGTTCGCTCGAGCGCGAGACAAAAGACATGAATTCATGACCGTCGAGCACCTCCTACTTGCGTTATTAGAAAATGATGCAGCCAGAGAGGCCTTATTAGCCTGCCAAGCGGATTTGGATGCCTTACGCCAAGAGCTTGATATTTTTATTGATCAAACCACACCTCTTATTCCTGAAAGTGACGAAACACGTGAAACGCAACCTACATTGAGTTTTCAACGTGTGCTGCAACGTGCTGTATTTCATGTGCAATCCTCTGGCCGCAATGAAGTCACAGGGGCGAATGTACTGGTTGCAATCTTTAGTGAGCAGGAGTCACACGCGGCTTACCTACTGAAAAAAAATGACATCAGTCGCTTAGATATCGTCAACTACATTTCGCACGGCATCACTAAAGCTTCCAGCGCAAGTGATAATTCAGCCTCTTCCGACTCTTTTAGCAGCGAATCAGCTGATGAAGTCAGTTCTGATGAACGTTTGGAAAGCTTTGCCAGCAACCTCAACCAATTGGCAAAGCAAGGGTTGATTGATCCTCTAATTGGGCGTGATAAAGAGCTAGAACGAACCATTCAAGTGTTGTGTCGTCGCCGTAAAAATAATCCGCTGTTAGTGGGAGAAGCGGGAGTCGGTAAAACGGCGATTGCGGAAGGGCTAGCGTGGCGTATTGTGGAAGGTCAAGTGCCTGAAATCATTCAAAATAGCGTTATTTATTCACTGGATATTGGTTCATTGCTCGCTGGGACTAAGTATCGTGGCGATTTTGAAAAGCGTTTTAAAACCATTTTGAAACAGCTTGAAAAAGAGCAGGACGCGATTCTATTTATTGATGAAATTCATACCATTATCGGTGCGGGTGCCGCTTCTGGTGGTCAGGTGGATGCGGCTAACTTAATCAAACCTCTGCTTAGCAGCGGTAAATTGCGCTGCATCGGCTCAACGACTTATCAAGAGTACAACAACATCTTTGAAAAAGAGCGCGCGCTGGCTCGCCGTTTTCAAAAAATTGATGTGGTCGAGCCATCGTTGGATGACACCACTAAAATACTTATGGGTCTGAAAACAAAATATGAGGCGCACCATGATGTACGTTATACCAATAAAGCGTTACGTGCGGCCGTAGAGCTTTCTGCAAAATACATCAATGAACGTCATTTGCCAGATAAAGCGATTGATGTGATTGATGAAGCGGGAGCACGTTCAAGGTTGGCACCTGCAAGTCGCCGCAAGAAAACCGTTGGAGTGGCCGATATTGAAGCGATGGTTGCTAAAATGGCGCGTATTCCAGAAAAATCGGTCTCTTCTTCCGATAAAGACATTTTGCAGCACCTTGATAGAAAAATGAAAATGTTGGTATTTGGACAAGATGACGCTATCGATGTATTGAGTGAGGCGATCAAACTCTCACGCGCAGGCTTAGGTGCTGACAATAAACCGGTGGGCTCATTCTTGTTTGCAGGGCCAACAGGCGTGGGTAAAACAGAAGTGACAGTGCAGTTATCGAAGCTACTTGGCATTGAGCTGCTGCGTTTTGATATGTCTGAGTATGGTGAACGCCACTCAGTGAGTCGTTTAATTGGTGCTCCTCCTGGTTATGTTGGGTATGACCAAGGTGGCTTGCTAACTGATGCTGTGATTAAACATCCACATTCAGTAGTGCTACTTGATGAGATTGAGAAAGCGCACCCTGATATTTTCAACTTGCTACTTCAAGTCATGGATAACGGCACTTTAACGGATAACAATGGACGAAAAGCGGATTTCCGTAACATCATTTTGGTGATGACAACCAACGCAGGTGTTGCAGAGACAGTGAAAAAATCGATTGGTCTTATCCAACAAGACAATAGTTTTGATGCGATGTCAGAGATTAAGAAAGTATTCACACCCGAATTTCGTAACCGTTTAGATAACATCATCTGGTTTAATCGTTTGGATGAGCGTGTAATCCATCAAGTGGTTGATAAGTTTATTGTTGAACTACAAGCTCAACTCGATGCGAGAGGTGTATCGTTAGAGGTTTCTGAGGATGCTCGTCATTGGCTTGCTGTGAAAGGCTACGATATTGAGATGGGCGCTCGTCCGATGGGCCGCGTGATTCAGGATAAGCTGAAAAAGCCATTAGCGAATGAGTTGTTGTTTGGCTCGTTGGTCGATGGTGGCACAGTGAAAGTGGATTTAGATGGCGAAGAGCTTAAGTTTAAGTACATTGGTTCTCGTGAAGAAGCGGTTCACTAATCGGTAATCCCGATGCTTATCACCTAATAGCAAAAGCACGCTGAGGCGTGCTTTCTTCTATGCATTGCATTTAATCCAGTTCTATAAGTAACAAAAAACGGAGCATTTAGCTCCGTTTTTTGTTGCGTTCGAAAATCAGAGATTAACGAGCACGGAAGACGATGCGGCCTTTAGTTAGGTCGTATGGAGTCATCTCTACAGTTACTTTGTCACCAGTAAGAATACGAATGTAGTTCTTACGCATTTTACCAGAGATGTGAGCTGTTACTACGTGGCCGTTTTCTAGCTCAACACGGAACATTGTGTTTGGAAGAGTATCAAGGACAGTGCCTTGCATCTCAATTACGTCTTCTTTAGCCATTTAATCCTCTTTAGAAACTTGGCGATTTTTAACGGACGCATTCTGCCGCTAAAAGATAAATATGTAAAGTTGGGGCGTATTCTACCCTTGCCAACGTTGATTTACTAGCTTTTGATGGCGCTCAAAGCGTACTTTGTAGTTCATTGCTGGGCATTCATCAATTTGATAACCCAAATATAACCATTGTTTCTGTGTGGCTTGGCAATATTGCAGTTGAAATAAAACGCCAAGTGTTCCGAGTGACAGATCTGACTCTGGATCATAAAAGGTATAAAAGGCGCTGGCACTGTTTTGTAAAATATCCGTCACCGCAATCGCGACCAGTTGTCCATTTTGATAAATATGCAGGTATTGAGTATCTAGCCAACGACAAGCGGAAAAGGTTTCAAACTCCTGCTCGTTGGGAGGGTACATGCTGCCCTCTTTATGTCGCGCTTCAATATAGCGGGCATAGAGTGCAAACCAACCCGAATCCATGGTCGGTTTCAACTGCCACTGAAAAGCGTGTGCCTTTTTGAGTAACCGCTTTTGGCTGGTTGATAGCTTGACTTGGTCAACAAAAACACGCAATGCTTGGCAGGAGTTGCAATTGTCACAGTGAGGTTTGTAAATGGTATCCCCACTGCGTCGAAAACCATTTGCGAGTAGAATTTCATAATTCTCAGGCGATTGCATGACGGAGTCTAAAGTCACAGCGACACGTTCTTGCCTATCTTTTAAATAGCTACAAGGGTGGTTATTGGTTAAACCGATGCGTATTTGCTGTAAATCTGAGCTCATGGTTATCCTTCATTAGGCAAGGTGATCCACTGGGGTGTAAAGCAGCGCTCATCGACAGAGTTATCTCTAAAAGATAGCAATGATTTGAGAAAATCGTCGCGCTCTAATTCGAAAGCTCCCAATGATGCCAGATGCGGATTCATCACCTGACAATCAATCAACTGTCCACCGTGTGATTGAAAATGCTGGCAAAAATACCAAAGCGCAATTTTTGATGCATTGGCTTTGGTACTAAACATCGACTCACCGCAAAACATTTGGCCCATTTGTATGCCATAGAGTCCGCCGATCAATTTATCTTCCTGCCACACCTCAACCGAATGACAACGGCCAGAAGCCGCAAGGGCGAGGTAGGCGCTGCGCATCTCTTCATTTAGCCAAGTTTGATCTGCGGGTCTTACGTTGGCGCAACTTGTAATTACCTCTTTGGTTGCATGGTTAAGGCTTATTTTATATTGATGTTTTCGCTGGAATTTTTTAACGCTTTTAGCTGGAGAAAAAGTTTGTGGGTTAAACACAGCTCGCGGAGCGGGGCTCCACCAAAGAATAGGCTCTTGTGGGCCATACCAAGGAAAAATTCCGTGTCGATAAGCATTATAAATACGTTCTGGTTGTAAATCTCCACCAAACGCGAGCAGTCCATTTGGCTCTTCTAGCGCCTCATTAACGGAAGGAAAAGAGAAATCATCAAGCGCAAGTTGAGGAAGGTAAATAGTCATGTTCGATCCGATCTGGGTTAACAATCAAGATAAGGCCACGGAATGAGGATAGTAGGGATTTTTCAATAGTTTGCCAATCATTACTATCAGGCCATATTTGTACTGGAGTTCGCTTTTATTTTTAGATAGGCTGCAAGTACGAAGAATTTTCATTTTCCCAGAGCAAACAGGAGCTCTTTGGAAGATGCAAGGAAACACAACTCGAATGGAAAGCCTCACGTTACAACCAATAAAAAAAATTAATGGTCAAGTCAATTTACCCGGTTCCAAAAGTGTCTCAAACCGAGCGCTACTGCTTGCCGCTCTGGCAAGTGGTACGACTAAGCTAACGAACTTGTTAGACAGTGACGACATTCGCCACATGCTCAACGCACTAGCAAAACTTGGTGTGGAGTATCGTTTGTCAGACGACAAAACGGTGTGTGAGATAAAAGGTTTGGGTCGGCCTTTTAGCATCGAGCAATCCGTTGAGCTGTTTTTAGGTAATGCAGGGACGGCAATGCGTCCACTTGCGGCAGCATTAGTCCTTGGACAGGGTGAGTTCATTTTGACTGGTGAGCCGAGGATGAAAGAGCGTCCAATCGGTCATCTCGTTACGGCGTTACGTGAAGCGGGCGCTGATATTGAGTACCTTGAAAACGAAGACTTCCCGCCGTTAAAAATTACGGCAACCGGCCTTAAAGCTGGAACCGTGGCGATTGACGGTTCAATCTCGAGTCAATTTTTGACCGCCTTTTTAATGGCTGCGCCACTGTCTGATGGTGAAATGACGATAAACATCGTTGGTGACTTGGTCTCAAAGCCCTACATTGATATCACGTTACACATCATGGCGCAGTTTGGTGTAAAAGTGATCAACCATAACTACACTCAATTTGTGATCCCAGCTGGGCAATCGTATGTTTCTCCTGGGCAGTTTTTGGTGGAAGGGGATGCATCCTCTGCTTCTTACTTCCTCGCGGCGGCGGCTATCAAAGGTGGCGAAGTAAAAGTTACTGGTATTGGTAAAAACAGTATCCAAGGAGATATTCAATTTGCCGATGCGCTAGAAAAAATGGGCGCAGTCATCGAATGGGGGAATGATTATGTCATCGCTCGTCGTGGAGAGCTTAATGCGGTTGACCTCGATTTTAATCACATTCCTGATGCAGCTATGACCATTGCGACGACCGCATTATTTGCCAAAGGCACCACAGCCATTCGCAACGTATATAATTGGCGTGTTAAAGAAACCGATCGTTTAGCCGCAATGGCGACGGAGCTGCGTAAAGTGGGTGCAGAGGTTGAGGAAGGGGATGATTACATTATCATTACACCACCAACGTCATTACAGCATGCGGCAATCGACACTTATGACGATCATCGAATGGCGATGTGTTTTTCGCTGGTTGCACTGAGCGATACCGCAGTGACGATTAATGATCCTAAATGTACTTCGAAAACGTTTCCTGATTATTTTGAACAGCTTGCGCAACTAAGCCACTAGGCATTGAGCGTTTAAACCCAATAATGAAAAGCCTCGAATGAGGCTTTTTTTCATCAAGAATTACGATTGAACGAGAGTGAATTGCTTTGATAAATGCAAGGCAAGGTACTTGAACATGTTAAATACCGCAGTGGTATTAGGTGTTGGCAGCCCCTTGTCGTCTAAAAAGTAGTTGCCTTTAAAAACTAATACATCCTCTTTTTCTTCAACGCTATCGGCGCGCATGCCAACGATATAAGCGTCATGTTCTTGAATGATTTGGTTTGCAATAAGTAACAAATCAAATTCAGTAATAGATCGTTTTTCGCTCATCTTTTACGGTCCTATGAGTAGATGTGCGAGGATAGTGCCGTAAAAGGGTAGGTAATTTCAATGATTTCAAATAGAATTCGGCGCAAAATTCGATGGAGTGGATTCTCAAGCTTTGACCAAAGAGAGAAGTCATGTCTAAGCTTAGTCAAGAAAGCCGATTTTTTATGCAATGAGAATGTGTGACTTACGGCATATTTCATTGGATTTATTTCGCGAACTGATAATACTCACTTTAGTATGAGCGCCAAAGCACGTTTAGTAGAGTGCTGCAGCAATGAAAGTCAAGCTCACAAGCACAATAGGACTCGATTTTAAACTTCTCAATTTAGGTTGGAAGGCTGGCGGAGAATTGGCCACTGAGCTCTGGTTGCATTTTGACCAATTATTGAGTGGTTGAATTTTATTTTTAAAAAACATGTTGATCTTCTTGTTAACTGGCTCGATAGTAAAAAAAGAAGCAATAATTTAGAACGTCATGCGATTTACTTTCGCGTAATGATTAAGGGCATTTGAGTCAATTATGGGTAAATCACTCGTTATAGTGGAATCGCCAGCCAAGGCTAAAACGATCAATAAATATCTTGGTAAAGATTTTATTGTTAAGTCGAGCGTAGGGCATGTTCGTGATCTTCCAACCGCAGGTCAAAGTACCGCTAAAAAAGCAACGCCTAGTTCTTCTTCAAAGAACCTTAGCGCTGAAGAGAAAGCACGCTTGAAAAGCGAGAAAGACCGCAGTTCGTTAATTAAGAAGATGGGCATCGACCCTTATCACGGCTGGGAAGCGAATTACCAAATTTTGCCGGGTAAAGAAAAAGTAGTGGCGGAATTGCAAAAGCTTGCTAAAGATGCCGACTGCATTTATCTCGCAACCGATTTGGACCGCGAAGGAGAGGCCATCGCTTGGCACCTTCGTGAGATCATCGGTGGCGATGAACAGCGATACAAACGAGTTGTATTTAACGAAATTACTAAAAATGCAATCCAACAAGCCTTCCAAACACCGGGTGAATTGAATATCGACGGTGTAAACGCCCAACAAGCGCGTCGTTTCATGGACCGTGTGGTGGGTTTTATGGTCTCTCCATTACTTTGGAAAAAAGTGGCGCGTGGCTTGTCTGCGGGTCGCGTCCAATCGGTGGCGGTGAAATTACTTGTTGAGCGTGAGCGTGAAATTAACGCGTTTGTCCCTGAAGAGTTCTGGGATATCCATGCTGATACGAAAACGCAAGATAAAACGGATTTTCGTCTGTTGGTCGCGCAAAAAAATGATGTAGCGTTTAAGCCTGTCAACGAAGCGGAAGCTAAATCAGCGGTTTCGATTTTAGAAAAAGCTTCTTACGAAGTGTGTAAACGTGAAGATCGTCCAACCAGCAGTAAACCTTCCGCTCCTTTTATCACCTCGACGTTACAGCAAGCAGCCAGTACTCGCTTGGGTTACGGAGTGAAGAAAACGATGATGCTAGCTCAGCGCTTGTATGAGGCAGGTTACATCACTTATATGCGTACCGATTCAACCAACTTAAGTGCTGAAGCGGTTGAAGCGGTTCGCAGCTATATTGGTAGTGAGTTTGGACAAGCCTACTTACCTGAGAATCCGTTAGCTTATGGAAGTAAGCAGGGCGCTCAAGAAGCGCACGAAGCGATTCGTCCATCCAGCGTGGATGTGAAAGCCGATGATTTACAAGGTATGGAAGCGGATGCTCATAAGCTATACGCGCTAATCTGGAATCAGTTTGTTGCTTGCCAAATGACGCCAGCTCAATACGATTCGACCACTGTGAGCGTGAAAGCGGCAGAATTTACCCTTAAGGCGAAAGGTCGCATCCTTAAATTTGATGGTTGGACACGAGTTCAACGTCCAATGGGTAAGAATGAAGACCAAATTTTACCACCAGTGAAAGTGGGCGAAACGTTGTTATTGCAAACGTTAGATCCAAAACAACATTTCACTAAGCCACCGGCACGTTATACGGAAGCTGCGCTGGTAAAAGAGCTTGAAAAGCGTGGTATAGGCCGACCATCGACGTATGCTTCTATCATCTCTACGATTCAAGATCGCGGCTATGTGAAAGTGGATCAGCGACGTTTTTATGCTGAGAAAATGGGTGAAATCGTCACCGATCGTCTGGATGACAGTTTCAATGACTTGATGAACTATGACTTCACCGCGCGAATGGAAGAAAAGCTGGACCAAATTGCAGCAGGATCTGCAAATTGGAAAGGAGTCTTGGACGATTTCTTTAAAGATTTCACTGCAGATTTAGAAACGGCTGAACTGGATGAAGAACAAGGTGGTATGAAACCCAACCACATCGTGATGACCGACATTCAATGTCCGACATGTTCACGTCCAATGGGAATTCGTACAGCCTCTACAGGGGTGTTCCTCGGTTGTTCTGGTTATGCACTGCCGCCTAAAGAGCGTTGTAAAACCACCATTAACCTAGGTGACGAAGAAGGCGTCATCAATGTCTTGGAAGAAGATGTTGAAACGGCTGCACTGCGCGCTAAAAAACGTTGTCCTATCTGTGAAACGGCGATGGATGCGTACCTAATCGATGACACACGTAAAATGCATGTGTGCGGGAACAATCCGAACTGCGAAGGTTACGTTGTAGAATTCGGTGAGTTTAAAGTTAAAGGCTATGATGGCCCAGTTGTCGAGTGTGACAAGTGTGGGTCAAACATGGTACTGAAAAATGGCCGTTTTGGTAAGTACATGGATTGCACCAGCGATGACTGTAAAAATACGCGTAAGATCTTAAGAAGCGGCGAAGTTGCTCCACCAAAAGAAGATCCTATCCATTTCCCAGAATTGCCTTGTGAAAACTCGGATGCGTATTTTGTACTGCGTGATGGCGCTTCAGGTCTGTTTCTTGCGGCGAGCAATTTCCCTAAATCTCGCGAGACACGTGCGCCATTGGTTGAAGAATTGGCTCGTTTCAAAGAGCGCCTAGCACCAAAGTATCAATATTTAGCGGATGCGCCTACACATGATCCTGATGGTGTGGCGGCGGTTGTACGCTTTAGTCGTAAGTCAAAAGAACATTATGTACGCACTGAGATAGAGGGTAAACCCTCAGGTTGGACGGCGTTGTACGATAATGGGCGGTGGGAAATTACCGATAAGCGTAAAAACGCTAAAAAATAGCCTTTAATGTGATCAATGCGAAAAGGTAGCCTTCGGGCTACCTTTTTTTTGGCTGGAGTTTGAGCAAGTTCAACTATTCATACAATTCATAGTGAATCTATCGCCAATATTTTGACATTTGTCGAGTAAGACAGTAATGATGAACTATCCACAAGCGATACGAGGTATTGTCGGATGTTAAGAACCATTCTCATAAAACTAATCTATTCTGTCAGCACCTTGCTATCAGCTCATGCTACTTAATAACTG
>NZ_CAWPDB010000183.1:0-13186 GCF_963886625.1 Vibrio sp. V23_P3S9T160 | reverse complement strand
GCTTTTCTCTCCACTCTGCTGAGAAAGTACAACCTTTGTTGCTCTCGAAAGAGAGCGCATCTCTGCAATCTTTCATCCAATATCCACATTTAGTCGAGCGAATTTATCAAGAGAATAAGAATCGGCGTATTTGGCAAGATGAGCAGATTGTTAGTCAATTTGAACATCAATTGGAAGTGATTCGCCGAGCGGGTTTTAGCCCTTTATTTTCACGCCAGTTAGCGCAAATGAAAGCGTATCGGAAGCAGCAAGCGTTCAACGAATACGATCTGCTGGCGACCGATACCTTACTTTTGTATTTGAGTTATGCTGAGCAAGCGCCCAAAGTCGGTATGGCTTGGTTCTTTGAAAGTAAGCTCAACTCTGCCATTGCTCCACCAAGCCAAGAAGCCTTGTTCGCCCTTCATGTTGCGGTGGAAGTTAACAGTATCGGCGATCTGCTCAATGGTTATGCGCCGAACAACGCGGCTTATGATCAACTGCTACATGCCTATGATTTTCTGCTCAGTACTGAAAATGCAGCGCTCTTGTTGTACACCCAAAAAGGGTTAAAAAAACCCGGCGATAAGCTCTCACAACGTAATGTGCTTATTGCCCGCTTATCATTAGTTAATATCGATGTTAGCACAGTGCGTGACGACGTAACTTGGTATGACAACAGCTTGGTCAAACCTGTGAAAGAGTTTCAAGCGATGCACGGTTTAAAAGCTGATGGCATGATTGGCCCCGAGACCTTAAAGTGGTTAAATTTGTCTTTGCAGGCACGCCTGTCTATGTTGGCATTAAATGCAGAGCGAACTCGTTTGTGGCCAGAATCAAAAGAGACACAGATCGTAGTCAACGTTCCCAGTTTTGATATGCGCTACTGGTATTTAGGTAAAGAAGTCTTTCAGTCTAAAGTGGTGGTGGGCCGAGTTTCACGCAAAACGCCACTCATGAGCACCAAATTAGATTCTTTGATCCTAAACCCGACGTGGAATGTGCCATACAAAATTATGGTAGAAGATATTCTGCCGATGGTAAAAAAAGATCAAAACTATTTGCGTCAACACAATATTGATATTGTTTCGAGCTGGCGCTCGAACGATCAAATTGACCCAAGCAACATCAACTGGTCTGCGGTGAATCCGGCCTCTTTTCCCTACCGAATGCGTCAGCAAGCCGGGCAAGATAATGCATTAGGTCTGTATAAATTTAATACGCCCAATCGTAGAGCGATTTACCTACATGATACGCCGAGTAAATACCTATTCAATAATACGTCGCGAGCCTTTAGTTCGGGTTGTATTCGAGTACAAAATGCCGATAAGTTTGCTTCGATGATATTAGAAACCCAAGGTATTAATGGTGATAAATTAACGGGTAAAGAAGGGCCTGCGAATGGCACGATCCCCTTAAAGCAGCGCATCCCCGTACACATCATCTATCAAACCGTTTGGTATGAAGGTGGGGAACTGCATTACCGAGATGATATCTATCGTTATGATGCATTCAGCACCAGTAATGGGTGAATGGATACCGCTAAAACAGTGGCCACCTAAGTAAGCAGGGATGCGTCTCTCAATTTACCAAAAAATAACTTAATAAAGATCTCTTTTATGTTCAAAGAGTAACGATGCTGTGGCTCTCTCTTGAGCATTTCGAGCACAATTTATGCATTTGATCTTCACAATGGAGTCCGGTAGTGTCCGGGCTTGTTGAAAATAAATTCAGTTGTGAAGGTATCCAACCTTGTTAGTTTCTCGTCGTCATTTTATAAAATTGGCTGGTAGTGGTGTCGTTTTAGCGGCGTGTGCCCCCCAGATAGTATTGGCATCGTACCCTGAAACCTCTCGCATACTTTCGATGAATAATTTACACACCGGTGAAACACTTGAAACCTGTTATTTCAACGGTGTTCGTTATGTTCGATCTGAGCTTGATCGGCTCAACCATATTTGCCGTGATTTCCGCCGCAACGAAGTCCATCCAATGGACAAAAATCTATTTGACCAAATATCGAAAATTCAATCTCTACTTGGCACGCAAGCGGAAGTACAAATCATCTCTGGTTATCGATCTCCTGCCACCAATGAAAGGTTGCGCACTCACTCCTCTGGGGTTGCTAAGAAAAGTTTCCATATGCTGGGCCAAGCAATTGATTTTCGGTTAGATGGTGTTCAGTTGAGTCAAGTACGCGAAGCGGCGATCGAATTGGGCGCTGGCGGTGTTGGTTATTATCCTAGCAGTGATTTTGTACACATTGATACTGGGCCTGTACGTCATTGGTCATAAGGCTGTCCGTGACTTGTCAAATGAAGGTGTCAATGTCATAGTTCGGCCAACTGCGAATTCGAACAAGGTTTTAGTATGTCGTTAAAGTATCAAGTGGTGCCCGTCACTTCCTTCTCTCAAAACTGCTCTATCGTTTGGTGTGATGACACCATGGAAGGGATCGTGGTTGACCCTGGCGGTGATGTGAAACAGCTCGTGATGTTGATCAATGAACTCGGGGTAAAAGTGGTCAGTTTGGTTCTTACTCATGGTCATTTAGATCATGTCGGTGGAACCGAACCGCTGGCGCAGCAGTTGGGCGGCGTCGATATTATTGGACCACATAAAGCGGACAACTTCTGGCTACAAGGCCTCGAAGGTCAAAGCAAAATGTTTGGTTTTCCACTGACGGAAGCCTTTGAACCTACCCAATGGCTTAATGACGGTGATGAAGTGAAGTTTGGCCTTCAAACTCTACAAGTATTGCACACGCCCGGCCACACGCCCGGTCACGTGGTGCTGTTTAGCCAGCAAGCGAAATTGGCGTTTGTTGGTGATGTATTGTTTAACGGTAGTATCGGCCGTACGGATTTCCCGCAAGGTGATTTCAATACCCTGATTCACTCGATCAAAACTAAGCTATGGCCACTTGGCAACGATGTGACGTTTGTGCCCGGCCATGGTCCGCAATCGACTTTTGGCCGTGAACGTGCCAATAACCCTTATGTCGCAGATGAAATTCCCCTGTATTGATCTTGATTAGGCTCAGAGTGTTCCTTCTGCGCCCATTAAATCATGTCTTAGTCTGGTTCGGCCGCCGCGAGGTAGCGCCGAATCAGCCCCACAAACGCCTCGGCGTCACGATCCAGATCGTGCGCTGAGATAAAAATATCATAATCAAAAAATTGCCGTTGATAGCGCATCCGATTGGCTAACATTGCCATAAGACCATGATAGTAATTACCGTTTGGCGCAGTGTAAGGTGCGTTGTCGAGTACCAAATCTTCAAATTGAGTCTCTTTGCGCTGTTGTTTTGCTCCTAAGTAGAGCAGCGCGCGCTGGCTGAGCAAGATCTCACTAGCGATTCTGGGACACACACTCTCAAGGTAAGGTGAATAATCCTTCAGTTTGATCCCAATCCAAGGCAAAGGTTGGTGCCAACCATGATATTCATAACTACACACCCCAATGCGGTTGATATTGTTCCATTTTACGACCCAACCTCCTTTAAAGAGATGCTGCTGAAAATGGGTAGCGGTTAGGGTGTAGCTAACTTTTCCTTTCAAAATCAAAAGATAGAAGGTGATTAGAGTCACTGCCAGTGCACTTACTAACAGCAGCGCATGAATAATGTTGGATGAGAACATGACAATGCAAATTGAAGCGATAATACAAGTCGTATTGATCCATTTCACCATAGGTGATTGCAGAGAAAAGCGCGTATTAGACAAATGTTGGGTGTGCATAAACCAGTGAAACTCCTTCGAGCTACAGCATCGTTGTTGGCTGTTGCGACCTGTGTAAATTGTAGTCAGTTACCGCATCAAAATGCGTTTTTGCCCCTCAATCTGTGCTATGCCCTACAAATCGAGGACGATTTTTGATATAAAACGCGCTTCAAATTTTCACCACTGCTTGAAACGCAGTGAAATGGAGAAATATTCGATGAGACTTGCTCATAAGCGTAAGGTGCAGGCAAAATTGCAAAAGCGTATTAAAGCGACTGTTGCAAACTTGATCGCCTCTCAATCAGCAAAGCCTGTAACAGCGCAATCGACCGTAGCAAAAACCGCTGCAACAAAAGTAGTTGTGGAGAAAGCGGCGGCGAACTCTAAAAAAGTGGATGTTGCGTTAACGCCAAAACAGCAACAGGTTTTAGATATCGTCGCTAACCACGCAGAAGGTATGAATCCTAAATCGATCGGCTTAAGTGCTGGTCAAGAAGATGCGAAAGCTGCCGCTTGGGCCACTGGCGCACTCAAGAAACTAGTAGAAGAAAATCTGGTAGTGAAAGAGCAGTTAGCAGGCAACAAAGTTATCTATAAAGCCATTTAATCTGCTGTTCGTTGTGAATGAATTAGCCTCGGTAGCCCCGAGGCTTTTTTACGATCAAATTTTAAATGCAATCAAAGCTACTCTTCTTTGGTAATTGAGCCAATTTCGAGCATCGGTGCGACATCGATGTTTTCGGCATTCATCATAGAAGATAAACGTTGTACTGATGAGAGCAACAAGCTTTGCTCCCACTCTTGAAGCTGCCTAAATTGTTCGACAAAGCTTTCTTGCAATGGTTGCGGTGCCTTTTCTAGCAGCTTCTTACCTTCGTCCGTTAAATGGGCGTGCACTTTTCGTTTATCGGTATTGCTGCGAATTCGCTGTACGTATCCGTTGCGCTCTAATCTATCCAAAATGGTGGTGGCAGTGGCCTGGCTCATGTTCGTATGATCCGACAATGTGCGGATAGTCACCTCACCAAGGGTTTGAATTGAGCGCATTAAAATAAGCTGGGGACCAGTAAGCCCAGCGTCTCTATTCAGTTTTTTAGAGTGCAGATCAATTGCGCGGATAATTTGTCGAATTGAGATCAAAACTTCTTCATGTTTTTCCAAACTCATTGTCCCAAAAAGAAAGTTATTAATAAGCGGGGACCATAGCGCAGTTCTTTTCACTTGAAAAGTAGCATTCGACCTCTTTTGTTTTGGTCTAAGATGATGAGTGTATAAGTTGAGATGTAAAATAATTAGTACTCGAATGTTTTTGTTTTCAATTCCCATCCTTCATTGGTTGATATTTAACCTTTTAGGCTTGATTTTTGCCTTCTATGGCATTTTTGTTGATTTTTAGTGGAATTTTTCTGTGATGTTGGTAGGGTATTCAGCATATTGAAAAACAAATTGCTATGAGTACGAAGTTATTTTTGGTTTTTATCTTAAAATTGTTTCGTTCTCATGGTTATTAATCTCAACTGAAAAATCATGTCTAGATTTCTAGAGAGGTAAAATGACAAAAGGTATTGATAAGTACAGTATCGACAGTACTGACTACACTGTCGGGCAAGATAACGTGCAAAAGTGGGGGTTTGATGTTCATAACCCAGTGTTTGGCTTTAGCGCCGGATTTATTGCGTTATTTTTAGTCGCCGCTTTAGTCGTTGATCCTGAGGTTGCGAAGAGCGTGCTTGATGGCGTTAAATGGAAAATTATTGGCACTTTTGACTGGCTGTTTATTTGGTCGGGTAATCTTTTTGTGCTGTTTTGCTTAGGCTTGATAGTTTCTCCCTTTGGTAAAATACGTTTAGGTGGCCAAGAGGCGACAGCAGACTACTCTTTTATTTCTTGGCTCTCTATGTTGTTTGCCGCAGGGATGGGTATTGGTCTCATGTTCTGGAGTGTCGCTGAACCAGTGGCGTATTTTACCGGTTGGTATGAGACGCCCTTAGGTGTTGCAGCCAACACACCCGAAGCGGCTAAACTAGCATTAGGTGCAACCATGTACCATTGGGGTCTACACCCTTGGGCCATTTACGGTGTGGTAGCGCTTTCCCTTGCGTTCTTTACTTACAACAAAGGGCTTCCGCTTTCTATTCGCTCTATTTTTTACCCGTTGCTTGGCGATCGTGCTTGGGGCTGGGCAGGGCATATCATTGATATTCTGGCTGTATTAGCAACATTATTTGGCTTAGCAACCTCATTAGGGCTGGGTGCTCAACAAGCGGCTAGTGGTATCCATCATGTGTTTGGCATTGATGCCGGAATGGGCTTACAAATTGTCGTGATTACCGTCGTTACTTTATTAGCGGTAGTCTCCGTGGTGCGTGGTATTGATGGTGGTGTCAAAGTCATCAGTAACATCAATATGATCGTTGCGTTCTTGCTGCTGATTTTAGTTGCATTGATTGGCTATACCGTAACCTTTTCATCCATTCCAACCACATTAATGGCGTATATTGAAAATATCATCCCACTCAGTAACCCGCACGGTCGAACTGATGAGGCTTGGTTCCAAGGTTGGACAGTGTTCTATTGGGCTTGGTGGATTTCATGGTCACCATTTGTTGGAATGTTCATTGCGCGAGTATCAAAAGGTCGTACTATCCGCGAGTTTCTCACCGCCGTATTATTAGTACCTACCGCTGTTACCTTGATTTGGATGTCTGTATTTGGTGGTTTGGCGATTGATCAAGTCATCAACAATGTTGGCCAATTAGGCGCGAATGGTTTGACCGAAGTGCCACTGGCGATGTTCCAAATGTTTGATGCACTGCCTTATGGCACGTTACTTTCAGTGATTGCGGTTGTGTTAGTGTTGGTATTTTTTATCACCTCATCAGATTCAGGGTCACTGGTCATTGATAGTATTACTGCTGGAGGCAAAGTGGATGCCCCTATCCTACAGCGTATTTTCTGGGCGTTGATGGAAGGCGCTATCGCCGTAGCCTTGTTATGGATTGGTGGCACCAATGCTATTGAAGCGTTGCAAGCCGCCGCCATATCAACGGCGCTGCCATTTACTATCGTGCTGCTGCTGATGTGTGTCAGCCTACTGTTGGGAATGCGAACCGAGCTCTTGAAACGTTAATTTCGACATTGATTTGAAAAGGCGACGAAAGTCGCCTTTTTTGATGTTTTTTTGACGATCGTCATTAGAGTGTTTTGCTAAAATACTAAGAAAAGCAAATGGTTATCTTGTGTCAGAATTCGACATATATTTCGTGCATCTTGTGTTAAATCTGGTTAATATTCGCCTCCGTTCCTGTATCTAACATTCTGCAAACCAATGAAATTAACCTTAAAGCAAAAGCTAATCGGTGCCAGTCTTTCTGCCGTCGTCGTTATGGCGAGCGCGTTGACTTGGCTAGCCGCTGATCAACTCTTTGAACAAACTCGAAATGGCGTATATTCGCGGGCAGAAAGCTTGTCAGCTGCCGCTGCGAAAGGCATTTCGGACTGGATTGTGGTCCGTAAAGAGATCTCAACCGCTTTTAATGACTACACCGCTCAAGATGATGTCGTTCCTTTCTTACAGCAAGCTCGCAAAGCGGGTGGCTTTGATGATATTTTCTTTGGTACGCCGCAAGGTGAGATGTATCGTTCACACCCTGAGCGTAACCGTGCTGACTATGATCCTCGCCAACGTCCTTGGTATAAAGATGCCGTTTCAGCGAATAAACAAATTATCACCACCGCTTATAAAGACGCGATCACCAATGCACTGTTGGTGACAATTGCAGATCCTGTGCGTCGCAATGGGCAATTTGTCGGCGTCGTTGGTGCCGATGTGTTAATCGATCAGCTGATCCAAGATGTCATCAGTTTAGATGCGGGCAAAAATGCCTATGCGATGTTGATTGATGCGCAAGATGGAACCTTTTTAGCGCATCCAGATAAAAATTTCTTATTAAAACCAGTGTCGTCATTGTCGAAGACGTTGACGATGAACATGATAGAGCAAGCAGTGGCTTCAGGTACCGTTGAAGACGCGTCATTACAAGGTGTTGATAAACTATTTTACTTCGCCAAAGTGCCGCAAACTGATTGGATTTTTGCTATCCAAATGGATCGTGCAACGGAAGAAGCAGCGCATACATCCTTGCTCATTGACCTAATTGTGACTGCGCTTGTGATTACTATTGCTGTGATTGTCATCGTCTCTTGGTTAGTGAGCTTTCTGTTTAGAGATCTTAGCCGAGTATCCAAAGCCTTAGAGGAAATTGCTTCCGGAGACGGTGATTTAACTCAACGTCTTGAACCAAGAAGTGATGATGAAGTTGGGCAATTAGCACAAAACTTCAATACCTTTGTCGGTAACATGCACACCATGGTTTCTAAACTCAGCTTTGTTTCTGCTGCGTTGTCTGAACAGTCAAAACAGACGGCCGCTCAAGCCAAAGAGCGTAGTGCGCGTATCCGTTTACAACAAGATGAGATTAATATGGTGGCTACGGCCATCAATGAAATGGCCGCAGCTACACAAGAGATTGCCGGTAACGCAGATCATACCGCTCAAAACTCTGGCGAAGCGGTAACGGCTTGCGTACATGGTTCGAATCAAGTTTCACAAACACAAGGTTCGATTCAAAACCTGGCCAAAGAAGTTCAAGTGGCCACTGATGTTATCCTTGAGCTGGAAGCACACGGTAAACATATCAATACGATTCTGGCGACTATTCAAAACATAGCAGAGCAAACTAACCTGCTAGCATTGAATGCGGCGATTGAAGCTGCACGTGCTGGTGAGCAAGGTCGTGGCTTTGCGGTGGTTGCCGATGAAGTTCGTGTGCTTAGCCAACGTACACATGCTTCGACAAAAGAAATTCAGCAGATGATCGAAACGTTGCAATCAACGACGGGTAAAGCGGTTGGCATTATGGGTGATAGCCGTATGCTTGCTGGAACCAGTGTAGATGATGCGAACGCCGCTGCAGCAAGTTTGATGCAAATTCATAATTCAGTTGAGCGCATCAGTGACATGGCGACGCAAATTGCCTCGGCCGCTGAAGAGCAAGCTTCTGTGACGTCGGAAATTACTCGAAACACGGAAGGGATCCGCGATGTGTCTAACGATCTTGCACAAGAAGCACATGAAGCAGCCGCACAAGCATCACAACTTTCTGAGCTTTCGCATCAGTTAGAAAATGAAATTCGTCGCTTTAAGCTGTAAGTTCTAAGCGTAAAAGCCGAGATGTGATTAAAAAAGAGGAACCATGTTAGGTTCCTCTTTTTTTTTTGCTCGTGTCGATCACGGTACTAAACCTTGAAAGAATCCCTTTAAAGGATAATCAAAAAGTTATAGCCACAACGTTCGGACACTTTGCTGCCGATCAAAATGATGAGCGATTTGTGCTTGGAATAATTCCGCGGTGGCAATAGCATCAACTAAAGCGTGGTGTGGAGTGTACGCTGGTAGCCCATAACGCGCTCGCGCTTGCCCTAAACGCACTGATTGTGGTTTTTGCCCTTTTAACTGGTTCCATAAACCTCCATGTAACCGTTGTTGAATTTCCGTTTCCAATTGCAAAGTATCGATCACCGGGAACTCAATGCCTTCACCCAATCGCACTTTTAATGCTTGATTGAGAAAGCTACGTTCAATATGGCGGTAATGAACCACAACAATTTTTCCAGATAAGGCCTTCAGTATCGACTCCTGCACTTCTGCCAAATCTGGCGCATCTAAAATATCGTTGTGTGTGATGCCATGGATAACCACCGAATCCTCTTTTAACGCTTGGCGTGGCCGAACTATCCAATGTTTAGAGCGGTTGAGATAGATACGGTTTAAGGTAAAAGGCACCAAGCCAATGGTGATAATGTCATCATGCTGCGCACTTAACCCCGTTGTTTCCAAATCTAAAGCGACAAACTCTATTTCATCGATTGGCGTGCAACCCTTAGCAATCGGCCTTGAATAAAAATCTTTGAGTAACGGATGGTTAACCAAAGACTGCTTATTGGCATATTTTGCTACCCAATCGATGCTTGGTTTTTGAAACCATTGTTTAATCACTTCTATCACTTCTATCACTTAAAGTTATTGCTGGCTTGATAACGGAATTTCAAGAAATTTTGCGCATTGCTTAGGATTTGAAACGCATCTTTTAAATTACGTCTTTCAAAATCAGATAGGTTTTCTGGCTCGATATTGTTATCTGGCTCTATTTCTTGTTCAACGTCAGCCGCTTGGTGGCGAATGCGTACCATAGCGATAAACTCCATTGCATCACGCAGATCTTGCGCCCGTCCTTTGGGCAGAATTCCGGCTTCAATGATGTCATCTAAACGTTCAAACGAGTTGGTAGAACGTGAACCGACAGCCAATGCATGCACACGGATTAAATCCGCTAACGGTGCAGTGCCGCGACGTTTTAAATTGATGGTGTTATTGTGTCGTCCATCTTTTTCCATCACAAAGTCTTTGAAAAACCCCAATGGTGGCGTTCGGTTCAGCGCATTTCGTGCAAGGCATGCAAGAAATCGATTATTTTTTCGTGCTCGCCGTACAATAAACCCATTCAGTTGTTCTGCCCATTTGGTCCTGCCACACACTCCGTATAAGTCAAAAAAGATGGATGCATTCAATAGCGCCTTAGGGTTAGGGTTATCTATCCAATCGGCAAAGCAGGCTTCCCATTCTTTACGAGTCATACGCCACATCGGGTTGCTGGCCATAATGTCCCCCGTACAGTAGCTGTAACCGCATTGATCTAAGCTGTCGCAGACAAATTTGGCGAACGCTTCGAAATAAGCACCATGCTGTGTTTCTTCATAGCTATCGTCCAAAATTAAAGCGTTATCTTGGTCCGTGACAATTAACTGTTCGTCACGGCCCATAGAACCCAAGGCTAAAAAGCAGTATGGAATAGGCGGCGAGCCTAGTAATTCTTCAGCAAGTTCAATGATTCTTTGTTTAAAGCTACGGCCAATCACTGACATCGCCGTGCCGATCATATGTGAGTTTGCATCTTCATTGACTAAACGAACAAAACTGTCTTTGACTTGGTGCGACAGTGTGGCTAACTCTTCAACGCTTTGTTGCTGGAAGATGCGACTTACGAGCAGCAATGAGTTTTGTGATTCGTAGCGAACAATGTCGGTCGCTTCAATGATACCGATCGGTTTTTTTTCTTTGAGTATAGGAAGATGATGAACATTGTAGCGAAGCATTTTCAGCATGGCCTCATAGACATAAGCATTATGATCTAATGAGATAACCTCCGTTGTCATCACTTCCGTGACGAGGTGATTAGGATCGATGCCAACGGCTAATACACGCGTGCAGAGATCTCGGTCAGTCAGGATGCCGATTACCGGGCTGCTATCGTCGTCACTCTCTTGCAAAATATCAGGATCAATCACCAGCAGTGAAGAGATACTCTCTTCCGCCATCTTGATCGCCGCATGTTGAATGGTTTCTGTTTTGTAAACGAAAGGAGCTTCTCGGCTGAGTAAGGTTCGCACTTTCGAGGTGGTGAGATCATTCTGCTCTGTTTTACTCAGTACGGCTTGGCGAAGGCGCGCGTTATCTTGCACTTCAACGAAATCAGCAAAGGAATCATAGTTGTCATATAAATCCTGAAACCTTGCCTCTGGAATACAATAAACCAGCGTATCTTCAATCGCAGTGACCGGAAAACGAACACGGTTATTGGTCAATAGCCCCATTTGACCAAATAAGCCGCCTTCGGTTAGGCGGTTGTATAATTCGCCTTTGCGACGGTACACCTCGACGACGCCGCTGCGGATAAAATACAAGTCCTGGATATGATCACCAAAATGAATGATGGGTGTACCTTGTCGAAAATAGGAGATTTCTACGCTCTGCGTCACTTCGAACAGTGTTTCTTCAGGTAGTTCATTGAACGGTGGATACTGAGCAAGGAAGTTCTTGATTTCAATTAATTCTGCTTCCATGGAGGCTTCCTTGTGTTTCGGAGTTCATATTGTGGGATTCTGACGTCGCGAGCCAGCTAAACGATGTAACTTGTCAAAGGGATCAGGTCACATCGGTGGCATTGGACATAGGATTCAGAGTGTTATAGTACATGAAAAGAACGTGCTTTGCAGGCAAGAGGGGAAAGTGTACGCGCTTCGATGTGAATCAAGTGCCATTTCAGTGAATTGAAGATAAAAAAATAGCCGACAAGTGGCGGCTATTGTTGTCTATTTCTTATCATTATCGATTATAGAACCGCTGCAATACCTCTGCACAGTGGGCCCATATTCGATTTCGTCATGCCTGCCACACTGATACGGCCGGAACCGACGATGTAAATTGCCAATTCATCTTTCAGACGCGCAACTTGTTCCTTGTTCAAACCAGAAAAAGAGAACATGCCATTTTGACGTTCAATAAAGCTAAAATCAGCCTTCACACCTTCGGCTTTTAGGGTGGTAACAAACAGCTCACGCATCTCTTGAATACGTTCACGCATTTCCGTCACTTCGTTTTCCCATTCTGCGCGCAGTTCGGCGTTATTGAGGATATAAGTAACCACAGCAGCACCGTGCGCTGGTGGATTTGAATAAATAGAGCGGATGATCGCTTTGATTTGTGAGAAGGCTGTTTCAGCGACATCTGTTGAGCCAGCAACGATGGTAAACGCCCCCACGCGTTCATTGTACAAACCAAAGTTTTTAGAGAATGAGCTCGCTACTAAGATCTCTTTATTGTATTTCGCAAAAGTACGCAGACCTTGCGCGTCTTCTTCAACCCCTTTCGCAAAACCTTGATAAGCAAAGTCAAACAGAGGAAGAAGCCCTTTATTAGCGACCAATTTTGCTAACGTTTCCCACTCTTTATCTGTTGGATCAATGCCAGTTGGGTTGTGGCAGCACCCGTGTAGAAGAACAATATCACCCGCTTGAGCTTGCTCAAGATCGGCAAGCATCGCTGCGAAATCTTTATCTTTCGTTTCGGAATTGTAGTACGAATACTGCGTGGTTTCTAAACCAGCCGCATTAAAAACACCGTGATGGTTTGCCCATGTTGGGTTGCTGATCCACACTTTCACGTCGCCGATTTGACGCTTAATAAATTCACCTGCTACACGCAGTGCACCAGTACCACCGGGCGCTTGTGCCGTTTTTGCGAGCTTTTGCGTCACAATCTCAGATTCATCGCCAAACAGCAGTTTTTGTACCGCGAGCCCATATTCAGCAGTACCTTCAATGGTGAGATAAGATTTGGTCTTTTCAGACTCAAGCAATGCCGCTTCCGCTTTCTTTACTGTCGCAAGAACAGGTGTTTCACCTGCTTCATTTTTGTAGATACCAACACCGAGGTTAATTTTTTCAGTGCGAGGATCTTTTTTAAACTCTTCGGTTAAACCAAGAATAGGGTCAGCCGGAGCTGCGACAACTTTTTCAAACATAATCATCATCCATGTAAAGTATTAGAAGGGATTTTAGAAACATAAAATTAAGCTATTTATACC
>NZ_CAWPDB010000182.1:0-63747 GCF_963886625.1 Vibrio sp. V23_P3S9T160 | reverse complement strand
TTGCCGAGGCTTCCTTTGAAGAGGCGGCCATTCTAGCGAGATAATGAAAAGTGTCAAACACTTTTTTACATTATTTCGTCTTACCGATTTGACCTACTGATTGGCTGCTGGTTGGGCTTGAACCCTTACTGGCTGTGCCGTGTCAGTGAGGCGGCATTATAGGGAGAACGAAGATGAGTGCAAGCGGTTTTTAATAAAAAATAAGAAAAACATCTATTTTGTTTAAATAGCAGCCACAAAGCGTCAAAAGAGAGCATTTCGCTCTCTTTTGATAGGCTTTAATCTCTCTCGATCTTAAATAAAAGCGTAGGCATCAGCAAACATGTGATCGCTTTTTGCATTTTTGTATTGGGTAAACTGTTCTCTTGCTGCTCCAGCCATATCAAAACGACCTGCAATATAAATGTCGTACGCTTCTAACGACTCGAAATCATCATTGATCGCTTGGAGTACATTGCCAACCTTGCCATTCCAACCTTCATCAGCCGTTTCAACAACAGGTACAAAGTGGATGTTCTCAAATTGCTGAGCAATCTCACTCAGTTCTGTTTTTGCATAGAGTTGGTAAACGTCTTTTGCTCCCCAGTACAAATAGATAGCGTTACTTTTTTTTTGGCTAATACAGTGATCTAAAATCGAGCGTACATAGCTAAAACCTGTTCCTCCAGCAATGAGTAGTAGAGGGCGCTCATTTTCTTTTACCCACGCATCACCGTGAGGTGCATCTATATTGACTAAACCCTTGTTGCTTAATGCCGTTCTCATTTTCTCAACCACTTCCTGTGCATAAGCATTGTGCTCGGCGGCACCAATGTGCAACTCTAGTTCACCAGAACGGCAAGGGCTGCTTGCGATAGAAAATGGACGTTTATCTTTCTCACCCATTTCTACCATGAGATATTGCCCAGCTTTAAATGCAAGAACGCTTTCAGGTTGGAGGATGATTTTATAAGTATTAGAGGCTAATGGCTCAATTGACTTTACTTTACATTGGGTGGTCATGTTTTTCCTCTGACTTACTCTGCAAAAGTAAGTACTAAGTTACTTGTTGCAAAGGCTTGGCAAGGGAATATCCAACCTTGTCGCTGCTCTTCGTCAGTCAACATCGGTTCTAAGTTATATTCCACTACACCTTCTAATTTTCTGCACATACACATAGCGCATGCACCTATTTGACAACGGTGTGGAAAAGAGATGTTCTTGTTGAGCGCAGCTTCCAACACCGTTGTACCGTCTTGCACTTCAAAAGTATCGCCTTTCGGCAGCAAGATCACCGTATAAGTCATAAAATACCTAGCTCATCCCAGAGCGAGTCTATTTTGGTGACGACCTCGTGATCTTTTTGGATTGGCGTCCCCCACTCTCGCTGAACTTCACCAGAGAGTTTGTTGGTTGCATCCAGCAGGAGCTTGGAACATTGCCCTTCATTAGCTTCTATACGATCAGTATCTCGAGACGGATCCATGCGCGTGGTTATCGCCCAAATCACATCATTCCAATCTCGGATATTCACATCATCATCACAGAGCACAACAAACTTCAGATTTGAAAATGTCTCTAAAAATGCCCATATCTTTTTTAACAGCTCTTGAGATTGACCAGCGAACGCTTTGTTCATGGATACAATCAAGAAACCATCATTAGAAAATGGCACTAAATAGATATCAACAATCTCAGAATGCTGTGCTCTAAGCTGATCCAAATGCTCAGCTTTGATCTGAGGAGCCGTTGATGGTGATGACTGTTGTCTCGTACTGTCACTCTCAACATCCCATTTAATGGTAGCATCTAAGCCCATTTTGGAGCCTAGCCCCACCACTGGAGAGGCAAAATCAAGTGAATCAATCGGTGTATGTTCGATGAATAAAGTGTCTCGGACTGGGTCCATATGTGTTGTCATTGCATTGATAACTGAATTCCAATCACGAGCATCGACTGATTCATCGCACACCACCACATATTTAGTGTACATAAACTGGCGAAGGAACGACCAAACTCCCATCATGACTCGCTTTGCATGACCAGGGTATTGCTTTTTCATCGTCACCACCGCCATTCGATAAGAACAACCTTCCGGCGGCAAATAGAAATCGACGATTTCAGGGAACTGTTTTTGGAGTATAGGTACAAACACTTCATTTAACGCAACACCAAGCACAGCTGGTTCATCAGGTGGGCGTCCGGTATAAGTGCTATGGTAGATAGGATTGCTGCGCATTGTGATATGCGTAACCGTAAAGACACGATGCTTTTCAACTTCATTATAGTAACCCGTGTGATCACCATAAGGCCCTTCGTCAGCATATTCGTTTGGATCTATGTAGCCTTCCAGCACAATTTCCGCACTAGCAGGCACATCGAGATCATTACTGAGCGATTTAACCACTTCTGTTTTGCTGCCTCGTAACAATCCCGCAAAAGCATATTCAGAAAGCGTATCTGGCACTGGTGTCACCGCGCCTAGAATGGTTGCAGGATCAGCACCAAAAGCCACTGAAACGGGGAAATTCTCTCCGGGGTGAGTGTCCATCCAATCTCTTAAATCTAGAGCACCACCACGATGCGCCAGCCAACGCATGATGACTTTGTTTTTACTGAGTTTCTGTTGGCGATAAATCCCGAGATTTTGTCGCTTCTTGTTTGGCCCTTTAGTGATGGTCAGCCCCCAAGTTAGAAGGGGTGCCACATCATCGGCCCAACAACTCATCACTGGGATTTTGTCTAAGTCAACATCGTTGCCCTGCCAAACAATCTCCTGGCAAGGAGCCTTGCGTAGTCGTTTGGTTGGCATGTTGAGCACTTGCTTAAATAAAGGCAATTTATCGATAGCATCTTTGAAGCCCTGTGGTGGCTCAGGCTCTTTGAGATAAGCCAGTAATTTGCCGACTTCCCTTAACTCTTGGACCTCTTTACGCCCCATGCCGATCGCGACGCGTTTTGCGGTGCCAAACAAGTTAGTGAGCACCGGAACCGTATAACCGATCGGGTTTTCAAATAGCAAGGCAGGACCTGCGGCACGCAAAGTGCGGTCGCTAATTTCCGTCATTTCATAATGAGGGTCAATCGGGCAAGTAATGCGTTTTAGTTGGCCTGTTTTTTCCAGATGGTCAACAAATTCACGTAAATCCTTAAAGCTCATAGGCCTACTACATCGCTGATTAAACTGCAGGCAGTATAACAAAAACAACCCATTAACGATCCCCAAATTTCATAGGGTTATTGAGAAAGGGCTTGCAAAATACCACGACTTTTCACCTGAGAATTACTCACCAGTAAATCCTTTAGCCAGCGGCTGTGTCCTTGCTCGACCAAAGCAGTGGCCACTAAATTGACCTCTTCATTGATTGACATTTTGGCTATCAGAAAGTCGCGGATATCAGGACGCATGGGGCTAATGCGAACTAATGCCTTAATCGCTTGTACTTTTAAACTTGGATTTTCACTGGCGGCCATGATCTGTTTTATCGCAAATTCATCGCTTACGCTGGCTAATCGTGTGAGTTCCTGCTGAATGGAGAAATCGACCCGCATCAGCCACAGGAGTTTATAGATTTTAGGATCTTCACTAACTTGAGCTAATCGAACCATCACTTGTGTGGAAGGCAACCATCCGGTCACTGGCTCTGATGTCAGTTGCTCAGTGAGCGCAGCTAAAGCACTTGGGGATACTGTATCTAACTCGCGGATCAGTAACGTTTCGCGAATTTTTACTTGATATTGAGTCCCTGACAACCATGTTTTCAGTACTAGCTCTTGGCGCTCCGCCTTCACCAAGAAATCGAGAATGGTTTGTTCCTGCCGCCAACGCTTTAATAAACGGCTGGCTATCGCAGAAGAGTCAAAAGCTGGGGTTGAGAATTCATAGCCTTGTTCTTTTTCAACAACTTGGTAAGTGGGTGCAAGCGCTTGCTGCTCTTCAATGAATATCACCATATTCGGCGTTAGGGCGAGATCCAACTGCTCGATTTTTTGCAGCAACAGAAAACGTGCGGCTTCTTGCGGTAATAGCGCTAAACGTTGTAATGAAAAACGCAAAGAATCAAATTCATCATGTACCGCGTACTGCAATAGCTCTGCACTTTTATGGCGAATTTGTTCTTCCTGAAGCCATTTTTGAGCTGTATCAGACGTTATTTCTATAGAGGCAGCACTTGGCCACGCACAAAATAAAAATAGCGAGAGGAGAAGCGACGACAACATTCCTTGTTGCATTTTAACCTCCTTGTAACATTTGGCCTATTGTGGAAGGTTAATGGGTCAAATGCAAACAAAAACGCCACCGATAAACGGTGGCGTTGGTCATACTAAACTTAGCGTCTATTATTGACGGCGCATCGCATCAAAAAACTCATCATTAGTTTTCGTCATCGCGAGCTTATCAATTAAGAATTCCATTGCGTCACTTTCACTCATTGGGTGAACGATCTTACGCAGAATCCACATTTTTTGTAACTCATCAGGTTTAGTTAGCAACTCTTCACGGCGAGTACCGCTGCGGTTGAAGTCGATAGCAGGGAAAACACGTTTTTCCGCAATTTTACGGTTAAGGTGCAATTCCATGTTACCTGTACCTTTAAACTCTTCGTAGATAACTTCATCCATTTTAGAGCCAGTATCAACCAGTGCCGTCGCAATAATCGTTAAACTACCGCCTTCTTCTACATTACGAGCCGCACCAAAAAAGCGCTTAGGGCGTTGCAATGCGTTGGCATCCACACCACCAGTCAACACTTTGCCAGATGACGGGATCACAGTGTTGTAGGCGCGAGCTAAACGTGTGATGGAATCAAGCAGGATAACGACATCTTTCTTATGCTCAACCAAACGTTTTGCTTTTTCGATCACCATTTCTGCCACTTGTACGTGACGTGAAGCTGGCTCATCAAACGTAGAAGCAACCACTTCGCCTTTCACAAGGCGTTGCATTTCCGTTACTTCTTCAGGACGTTCGTCAATCAGTAGCACCATCAACACACAATCAGGATGGTTGTTAGCAATACTTTGCGCGATATTTTGTAGCAACATGGTTTTGCCCGCTTTTGGCGGAGCAACAATCAAACCACGCTGGCCTTTACCAATCGGAGAGGCAAGGTCTAGAACTCGTGCCGTAATGTCTTCTGTCGAGCCATTACCACGCTCCATGATCATACGTTCATTGGCATGCAGTGGAGTTAAGTTCTCAAATAAAATCTTGTTACGTGCATTATCCGGTTTGTCGTGGTTAACGGTGTTAACTTTTAACAATGCGAAATAACGTTCGCCTTCTTTTGGTGGGCGAATTTTGCCGGATACTGAGTCACCGGTGCGTAAGTTGAAACGGCGAATTTGGCTTGGTGATACGTAGATATCATCAGGGCCAGCTAAATATGAACAGTCGGCGCTACGTAAGAAACCAAAACCGTCTTGAAGAATTTCCAAGACCCCATCACCAAATATATCTTCACCACTTTTTGCGTGCGCTTTTAGGATGGAGAAGATGATGTCTTGTTTTCTTAGACGCGCTAGGTTTTCGAGGCCTAGGCTCTCACCAAGTTTCACAAGATCAGACACAGGTCTGTTCTTCAATTCTGTTAGATTCATTGTGGTGGATACTTGTTTAGTCAAAATAGGATCTATTTTCTAGTTAAGATGGATTTTGGTCTCAGGATCGACCAAGAAGTGAACACTTGTCTAATTAACGTGCGATAAACTAGCACTAAATAATAGCCTAGTCTAGAGTTTGTTTCTTTTCAAAAAAACAAAGCCGTGCATCAGAAAATGTACGGCTTTGCGATACCTGTTATAGGTTTGCGTCCAAAAACTCTTTCAATTGAGTTTTTGATAACGCACCAACTTTCGTTGCAGCGACGTTGCCATTTTTGAACAGCAGCAAGGTTGGGATGCCACGAATACCAAACTTAGGTGGAGTACCTGCGTTGTGGTCGATATTTAATTTACCGATAGTCAGTTTGCCTTCGTACTCGCTAGCGATTTCATCCAAAATTGGTGCAATCATCTTACAAGGACCACACCATTCTGCCCAAAAATCAACAAGAACAGGGCCTGCAGCTTTGATTACATCGTTCTCAAAACCATCATCTGTAAGCTGCAAAATCTTATCGCTCATCTTCCACTCCAATATGTTTTTCTGCACTGATTATAAGCTAACCAGTAAATAGATGCTCTATTGGAATGTATTTACTTTCGTATTGCAAGCTTAAGCTGATATTCTATGGCGATGAAAAAGACACATATCACAGAGCAAAAGTTCGCCGATTTGGGATTACATCCTCAAGTTGTTGAAGGATTGGAAAAAAAAGGGTTCGATTACTGTACCCCGATCCAAGCCTTGGCGTTGCCGGTACTGCTCACCGGCCAAGACATTGCAGGCCAGGCCCAAACAGGGACTGGTAAAACGCTTGCGTTTCTCGCTGCTACTTTTAACCACTTACTAACAACCCCTGAACATGAAGGGCGAAAACCGACGCAGCCGCGTGCCATTATTATGGCTCCGACTCGTGAGTTAGCGATTCAAATTTATAACGACGCCGAACCTCTGATTGCCAGTACTGGTATCAAAGCTGCGCTGGCTTACGGTGGTGAAAGCTACGATAAGCAGTTGTCTAAGCTGCAAGATGGTGTCGACATATTGATCGGTACAACAGGACGTATCATCGATTTCTACAAACAACACGTGTTTAACTTGAATAATATTCAAGCAGTTGTGCTGGATGAAGCCGATCGCATGTTTGACCTTGGTTTTATCAAGGACATTCGTTTTCTGTTTCGCCGTATGCCTGAACCTAAAGAACGCCTGAACATGCTATTTTCAGCCACGCTTTCTTATCGCGTTCAAGAATTGGCGTTCGAGCACATGCATAACCCTGAGCACGTGGTTGTCGAACCAGAACAAAAAACTGGCCATCGCATCCAAGAAGAGCTGTTCTACCCGTCGAACGAACATAAGATGGCGCTATTACAGACACTGATAGAACAAGACTGGCCAGATCGCGCCATCATTTTTGCCAACACAAAACACCGCTGCGACTCTATTTGGGGTCATTTAGCTGCAGATGGGCACCGTGTCGGCTTGCTAACGGGCGACGTACCACAGAAGAAACGTGAAAAGATCCTTGAGCAATTCACTACCGGTGATGTCGACATTCTTGTTGCAACCGACGTGGCAGCGCGAGGCTTACACATTCCTCAAGTCACACACGTATTCAACTACGACTTACCTGATGACTGTGAAGACTACGTGCACCGTATTGGTCGTACAGGTCGCGCAGGAGAGAGTGGTCATTCGATTAGTTTTGCCTGTGAAGAGTACGCCATTAACCTAACCGCGATTGAAGAGTATACCGGGCACGCGGTTCCTGTTTCTGATTACGATGCATCGGCGTTGATTGAAGACTTACCACCGCCAATTCGTCTGCGTTCTCGTAATCCTCAGCAGCGCCGTACTAATAACAATGGCCCTCGTACTGGCAACCGTAAGCCACAAAGTCGTCGCCCACGTCAACCGCATCAAAGTAATAAGGGTTCGTAATCCATTTATGAGTAAAGCCGTCTCCTCGCCGCTCTACGCTGCCATCGACCTTGGGTCGAACAGTTTTCATATGCTCATCGTGCGTCATATTGATGGCAGTGTACAAACGATGGCCAAAATAAAGCGCAAAGTACGCTTGGCCGCCGGGTTAGATGATAACAACGCTCTTAGCCAAGAAGCGATGCAGCGAGGATGGGACTGCCTCAGTTTATTTGCGGAACGACTACAAGATATACCCGCCAGCAATATCCGTATTGTTGGCACTGCCACACTGCGTACAGCCACCAACGTTGAGCTGTTTTTAACTCAAGCCAACCAAATACTCGGCCACCCCATTCAGGTTATTTCCGGTGAAGAAGAGGCGGCCACTATCTATAAAGGAGTGGCGCACACTTCAGGTGGCTTAGGACGACGCTTGGTTGTCGATATTGGTGGGGCCAGTACTGAACTCATCATTGGTGAAGGGTTCGATGCCAAAGCGTTAACCAGTTTAAAAATGGGCTGCGTCACTTGGCTTGAGCGCCATTTTAAAGACAGACAGCTTAACGCGGCTAACTTTAATCGAGCGATCGATGCGGCAAAACAGACGTTAGCGCCTATCCTTGAGCAGTACACACAGTTAGGTTGGGATGTGTGCGTGGGTGCCAGTGGCACAGTACAAGCGTTGCAAGAAATTATGTTAGCGCAAGGGATGGATGAGGTGATCACTCATACCAAACTAAAACGCTTGCAAAAACAAGCGATGCTCGCCGATCACTTGGAAGAGCTTGATATTGAAGGCTTAACTTTAGAGCGAGCGTTAGTTTTCCCAAGTGGCCTATCGATTTTAATTGCCATCTTTGAACTGCTCGAGATTGAATCGATGACTTTAGCTGGCGGCGCATTGCGTGAAGGCTTAGTGTATGAAATGGTCGAAGAGCTGCGCCAAGATGACATTCGAACGCGTACCATCAATAGCGTTCAGGTGCGATATCAAATTGATGTTGACTACGCCAAGCAAGTGGCTCAACTTGCCCAATCGCTGCTCAAACAGTGTGGGGGGGAAGATTGGATTGCGGAACCGCAAGCTGAAATGCTGCTCACTACCGCTGCACAATTGCATGAAATAGGGTTAGCGATTGATTTAAAAAAAGGCGGTGAACACAGCGCCTACCTGTTACAAAACCTCGACTTACCCGGCTATACCCGTGCACAGAAACACTTTCTAGGCGAAATTGCTCGTCGTTATCGCGAGCAGCTCTCTTCATTGCCAGAGCAGTACGCTCTGTCGGGCAACAGCGCCAAGCGGGTGTTACGTTTACTGCGCCTTGCCGTATTGCTCAGCCATCGTCGTAACGAGGCTCTACAGCCTAAATTTACACTGCAAGCTCAAGGTGACCAACTGACTCTTCGGTTATCCGCCAAATGGTTAGCGGCCAATCCTCTCACCACCGCCGAGCTGGATATTGAAGCAAACCGTCAAAGCGACATTGGTTGGCCACTCATTATCGACCCATCATAGTTATAAGATGCAGACACATAAAAAAGCCCGAGCAGCACTTGCTCGGGCTTTGATTTTCTCTCTTCCTAGTATAATGGCTTGCTACTCCACTACTGAACATTTCAACTACTGAGCATTGATCCCAACGGTTCGAAAATCAGGGTTGACCGCTGTCAGCTTCCGGATCAAGTAATTGAGCAGCACACCGTACATCGGCACAAACAGGCCTAAACTGATCACCAGTTTAAAACCATAATCAACCAAGGCAATTTCGGTCCAATGTTCAGCCATGAACGGATCGGGGCTTTGATAGAAAGCAATCGCAAAAAAAGCGACCGTGTCTAATGCATTACCAAATAACGTAGAACATGTTGGCGCAACCCACCACTGCTTCATCTGGCGCAGACGATTAAACACATGCACATCCATAATTTGCCCTAGCAAATACGCCATAAAACTGGCAATCGCAATACGCGCAACAAACAGATTAAACTCATGAAGCTGAGCAAGCCCTTGGAATTGACCTTCAAAAAATAGTACCGAGAGTGCATAAGAAACAATCAAAGCCGGTAACATCACTAAGAAAATGATTTTACGGGCCAACGCTGCACCAAAAATGCGTACAGTGAGATCCGTTGCCAGAAAAATGAATGGGAAAGTAAATGCGCCCCAAGTGGTATGTAAACCGAAGACAGTAAAGGGCAACTGAACCAGATAATTGCTTGATGCGATAATGATCAAATGAAATAGCACTAAAAGTGCCAAAGCTTTGCGCTGCTGCGCAAGGGTAAAGTAACTCATTGTGTACCTTTTTAGTTTGTTTTGGGGGCGAGGGAACCCAAATCGAAGAATTAGTCTTGCATTAATTTATAGGCCTAACACGCGTTCATATTCAAATCACGAGCTCAGCGGCGGGCGATTATACAGCAATAAACCCCCTCGACAAGCCTTGAAATAAGAGCAAACGTTTACCCATTGAAGAAAATATCACCGTTTTAAAATTCCCCTTTCACAGCTAAAGGCCGACCTTTTTGTTGTAGACATCCATGGGAACGTGCTACTCTTCGCCTCCATTTTTTCTGGCCTTATTTTCATTTTCTAGGATGAAACTCTCTGGGTCAGTGCTATCTTTTAACATGCTGATAGACGCAAATATCAGCATTCAATCCTAACCTAACGTGGAACAGAACAGATGGGCAAAGGTACTCTTTATATCGTCTCTGCACCCAGTGGTGCAGGCAAATCAAGCTTGATCTCTGCGATGTTGGAAACCAACCCAACCTATGCGATGAAAGTCTCTGTTTCACATACCACACGCGGCATGCGCCCGGGCGAACAAGATGGTGTTCATTACCATTTTGTACAAAAAGAGCTGTTTGAAGAGTTGATTACTAAAGGTGAATTTCTCGAACATGCTGAAGTATTTGGCAACTACTACGGCACCTCTAAGGTATGGATTGAAAATAACCTCAACAAAGGCATTGACGTTTTTCTTGATATTGACTGGCAAGGCGCGCGTCAAATACGCGACAAAATGCCGGATGCAAAAAGTGTGTTTATCCTTCCTCCTTCAAAAGAAGAATTGGAACGCCGCTTGAATGCTCGTGGTCAAGACAGCGAAGCCGTCATTGCTAAACGTATGAATGAAGCTCAAGCTGAAATCTCGCATTACACCGAATACGACTATGTCATCATAAATGATGATTTCGATGTGGCATTAATGGATTTCAGAGCTATTTTACGTGCTGAACGATTGAAGCAAGACAAGCAAGCTGCTAAATATAACAGCATGCTCAACGCGCTACTGGCGGAATAATCACCCGCTCAAACAAGGCAAAGTCTATCGCTAGTATAAACAAAGATTAGACTGTATACTTTCTCGTCATTTAAAAATTTTTAGTTAACTATTTGGAGTTCTCATGGCACGCGTAACTGTTCAAGACGCTGTTGAAAAAGTGGGCAATCGTTTCGACCTAGTTCTGATTGCGGCTCGCCGCGCTCGTCAAATGCAAACTGGCGGTAAAGATTCATTGGTGCCAGAAGAGAACGATAAGCCAACCGTTATCGCTCTGCGCGAAATCGAAGAAGGTCTTATCACGAAAGATGTGCTTGATGCTCGTGAGCGCCAAGAGCAGAAAGAGCAAGAAGCCGCAGAATTGGCCGCCGTAAGCAGCATCGCTCACAACCGTTAATTCTGCCATTCAAATTCAACAACCTTCCGGGCCTATAATTTGTATCTATTTGATAGCCTTAAAGACGTTGTCCAAGAATACCTAACAGAGCCTCAAATTGAGGCTCTGCGTCAATCTTATGTGGTCGCACGTGAAGCCCATGAAGGGCAAACCCGTTCTAGCGGCGAACCTTACATTATTCACCCTGTTGCGGTTTCTCGAATTTTGGCTGATATGCGCCTTGATTTGGAAACGCTACAAGCAGCGTTATTACATGATGTCATCGAAGATTGCGATGTCACTAAAGACGATCTTGAAGCACAATTTGGTCACGCCGTGGCGGAATTGGTAGACGGGGTTTCTAAACTCGACAAGTTGAAATTTCGTGATCGTAAAGAAGCCCAAGCCGAGAACTTTCGTAAGATGGTGCTGGCAATGGTGCAAGACATTCGCGTTATTCTCATCAAACTTGCTGACCGCACACACAATATGCGTACCCTTGGCGCATTGCGCCCGGATAAAAAGCGTCGTATTGCCCGTGAAACGTTAGAGATTTACGCGCCTCTTGCTCACCGCTTAGGGATTCATAACATCAAGACTGAGCTAGAAGAGCTTGGCTTTGAAGCATTGTACCCGAATCGTTATCGCGTATTGAAAGAAGTGGTGAGATCCGCTCGCGGTAACCGCAAAGAGATGATCCAACGCATCCACAGTGAAATTGAAGGCCGCTTGCAAGATTTCGGTCTGAAAGCACGCGTGGTTGGCCGTGAAAAGAACCTGTTCTCCATCTATAACAAGATGAAAACTAAAGAGCAGCGTTTCCACACCATTATGGACATCTACGCTTTTCGAGTAGTAGTGGATAGCGCAGACACTTGTTATCGCGCATTAGGCCAAGTTCATAGCTTGTACAAACCTCGCCCGGGGCGCATGAAAGATTACATCGCCGTGCCCAAAGCGAACGGCTACCAATCTTTGCATACCTCGATGGTCGGCCCACACGGCGTTCCAGTTGAAGTACAGATCCGCACTGAAGACATGGAACAAATGGCTGACAAAGGTGTTGCTGCTCATTGGTCTTATAAAGGCAATGGCGAGCGTACGGGAACGACTGCGCAAATTAAAGCTCAACGCTGGATGCAAAGCCTACTTGAGCTACAACAAAGCGCTGGCAACTCGTTTGAGTTTATTGAGAACGTTAAGTCGGATCTTTTCCCTGATGAAATCTACGTCTTCACACCCAAAGGCCGCATCGTTGAGCTGCCTGTCGGGGCGACTGCGGTTGATTTTGCCTACGCGGTGCACACCGATGTCGGCAATACCTGTGTTGGAGCTCGTGTTGATCGAAACCCTTATCCGTTAAGTAAATCGCTGAAAAACGGCCAGACAATCGAAATCATCAGCGCGCCTGGAGCTCGCCCTAATGCCGCTTGGCTCAACTATGTGGTGACGTCTCGCGCTCGCACTAAAATACGCCAAGTGCTCAAAACCATGCGCCGTGAAGAGTCAATCACACTTGGCCGACGTTTACTCAATCATGCACTCGGTGATTTCTCGCTCAATGACATCAGCGAAGAGAACATCAAGTATGTGATTAACGAATTAAAAATGACCAGTATCGATGATCTGCTAGCTGCGATTGGTTTAGGCGAATTGATGAGTATTGTCATTGCGCGTCGTCTGCTTGGCGATGCTGATGAGCTGACCGAAGTGGAAAGCAATGATGGCAAACCGAAAAAGAAACTGCCGATCCGCGGCGCTGAAGGTATTTTGCTCACGTTTGCTAACTGCTGCCACCCCATCCCAGACGATCACATCATTGCGCATGTATCACCGGGCCGTGGTTTAGTGGTGCATCGTGAAACCTGCCCTAATGTTCGTGGCTACCAAAAAGAGCCGGATCGATACATGGCGGTTGAATGGTCTAAAGATTACGAGCAAGAGTTCATCACCGAACTGAAAGTGGACATGCAAAACCACCAAGGTGCGTTAGCGGAACTGACCAATGTGATCTCGAAAACGGGATCCAACATTCATGGCCTCTCCACCGAAGAGCGTGATGGTCGTTTGTATACTGTCACTGTGCTGCTGACCACCAAAGATCGCATTCACTTAGCAAACATCATGAAAAAAATTCGTGTGATGCCTCATGCGCTGAAAGTGCGACGCCGGAAAAATTAAGCGATCCAAACAAATAAAACCCCTTGCGGCTAACCACTCATGGGGTTTTTTATTTTCCGACACCCTACCCCCATCTTGCATTTTAGGCGTCACTATTCAAATTAGCCGATGGCCTGCCGCTTATCGACCATTACATGATTTTATGCTGTACAAAAAAACAGTTCGATGGTTGAATAATACATAACGATACTGTTAATGAGCCTTGTTATGTCACAGCTACTGTCCGCGATTCCTCTCACCTCACTCTCTGGCGTGGGCGCTAAAGTGGCTGAAAAACTGGAAAAGGTTGGCTTAATCAGTGTGCAAGATCTGCTGTTCCATCTCCCTTTACGTTATGAGGACCGCACACGGATCTACCCTATTGCTAAATTGCATCCCGGGCTTTGGGCTGCCGTGCAAGGTAAAGTCATGGCGGTGGATACGGTTTTTGGCAAACGCAAAATGCTCACAGTAAAAATAAGCGATGGTAACGGCACCATTACGCTGCGTTTTTTTAACTTTACAGCTGGGATGAAAAACAATTTTTCTGAAGGTAAGTTAGTGCACGCTTACGGTGAAATTAAGCGTGGTGGATTCGGCCTTGAAATTGTTCATCCTGATTATAAATTTTATGCTCCTCAGCAACAGCCAGATGTCGAAGCTAACTTAACACCCGTTTACCCAACAACCGATGGCCTGCGCCAACTCACGCTACGCACACTCACTGATCAAGCATTAAGTTTACTCGACAAAGCCGCCGTACAAGAATTGCTACCTGCCGGGTTGTATGATCACCAAATTACGCTCTCTGAAGCGCTGCACATCATTCACCGGCCGCCACCGGGCATTAACCTGCAACTGTTTGATGAAGGTAAACACCCGGCGCAGGTTCGCTTAATTATGGAAGAGCTATTGGCGCAAAACCTCTCCATGCTGGCTGTACGCCATCAAGGCCAGCAAGATATCGCATTGCCACTAGCTGGGTCAGGCAAACTCAAACAACAACTGCTTTCACAACTGCCTTTCTCTCCCACTAAAGCGCAAACACGTGTTGTGGCAGAGATCGAAGCCGATCTGGCACAAGCTCACCCCATGATGCGTTTAGTACAAGGTGATGTGGGCTCAGGGAAAACCTTGGTCGCTGCATTAGCCGCCGCACGTGCTATCGAACATGGCTATCAAGTAGCATTAATGGCACCGACGGAATTGCTGGCCGAGCAGCACGCGATTAACTTTGCCAACTGGTTTGAAGCAATGGGCATCCAAGTCGGCTGGCTGGCGGGTAAATTAAAAGGCAAAGCGAAAGAAACAGAACTAGCTCGCATTGCCAGCGGTGAGGCAAAAATGATAGTGGGTACTCACGCTCTTTTCCAAGAACAAGTTGAATTTCATCACCTTGCGCTCGTCATCATTGATGAACAACACCGCTTTGGCGTCCACCAGCGTTTAGAACTGCGTGAGAAAGGGGCGAAGCAAGGCGCATATCCGCACCAGTTGATCATGACCGCAACGCCGATCCCACGAACTTTAGCGATGACTGCTTACGCTGATTTAGAAACCTCCGTTATTGATGAACTGCCACCGGGACGAACGCCGATTCAAACTGTCGCAATCCCAGATACAAAGCGTGATGATATCGTCGAGCGCGTACGTCATGCCTGTTTGAGTGAAGGAAAACAGGCTTATTGGGTCTGTACTTTGATTGATGAGTCTGAGGTGCTAGAAGCGCAAGCCGCCGCCGACACAGCGCAAGAACTACAACGCACTCTGCCCGATGTCAAAATCGGTTTGGTGCATGGCCGAATGAAGCCGAGCGAAAAACAAGCGGTGATGCAAGCCTTTAAAAACAATGAACTGCACTTGCTGGTTGCCACAACGGTGATTGAGGTTGGCGTTGACGTGCCGAATGCGAGCTTGATGATCATCGAAAACCCTGAACGGTTGGGCTTAGCACAGTTGCACCAATTACGCGGCCGCGTAGGGCGAGGCTCTGTCGCTAGCCACTGCGTATTGCTCTACCATGCACCACTATCGAAAACCGCGCAAAAACGCTTGGGCGTACTGCGTGAGAGCAATGACGGTTTTGTGATTGCCCAACGAGACTTAGAAATTCGCGGTCCGGGTGAGCTGCTTGGTACCAAACAGACCGGCCTTGCGGATTTCAAAATTGCGGATTTAGTCCGTGACCAACGTTTAATTCCTGAAGTACAGCGCATTGCTCGCTACTTACACGACCATTATCCAAGCCACGCGACCGCCATTATCGATCGCTGGTTAGGAGAGAAGGACATCTACGCCAAAGCATAAGATTGTTCGTTCTGTATTCCCCTCTCCCTTACACAGCAAAGCAAACGTTTGCTTTCTTGCGTAAACCCTCTATAATTTCGCCAATTTTTTTAGTGAACTACTCACTTATCCAGTCCGAGCAGATTCTGATTAACAGCAATCACAGATGACGTGTCTGCTCCACTTAGTGCTCCCACTCAGCGAACGCTAAGATAACAACGCACCATTAGGAAAACAGTATGACTATCCACAACGCTTCGCGTAAGTCTGATTTGGTTTATCAACTCAACGATAGGCCACCGCTACCCCAAACCATTTTCGCCGCTTTACAACATTTGCTAGCCATGTTTGTTGCGGTCATCACCCCTTCGCTTATTATTTGCCAAACACTTGGTGTTTCTGCCGAACAGACTAACACCATCATCAGCATGTCGCTGTTTGCATCTGGCTTATCCTCCTTTATCCAGATCCGCACCATTGGCCCGATTGGCTCCGGTTTACTTTCTATCCAAGGCACTAGTTTTAACTTTCTTGGGCCAATTATTGGCGCAGGCTTGTCATTAAAAGCGGGTGGTGCAGATATCAGCACTATGATGGCGGCGATCTTTGGCACCATTTTAGTCGCCTCTTTTGCTGAAATCCTATTATCACGAGTGCTGCAATACGCGCGCCGCGTGATCACGCCGCTGGTGTCGGGCATTGTGGTTACCCTGATAGGCTTAACACTGGTACAAGTTGGTTTAGTTTCTATGGGTGGCGGCTATGCTGCGCTCAGCGATGGCACTTTTGGCAGCTTAGACAAACTGGCGCTGGCGGGAACCGTGCTTGGACTTATCGTGCTGCTCAACCGCTCAAGTAACCCATACATTCGCGTAGCATCGATTGTGATTGCGATGTTCGTTGGTTATATCATGGCCTACTTGATGGGGATGGTGAACACTGATTCACTGAGTGAAACCGCCCTGATTGCTCTACCAATACCTATGCAGTTTGGTTTGGGTTTTGATTGGTCACTCTTTATTCCTCTGGTACTGATTTTCTTGATCACCGCATTGGAAGCGATTGGTGATATCACCGCCACTTCTGAAGTGTCGGGCGAGCCCGTCAAAGGGCCGATTTACATGAAGCGCATTAAAGGTGGTGTGCTGGCTGATGGTTTGAACTCAGCGCTGGCGGCGGTCTTTAACAGTTTTCCCAACTCGACCTTTAGCCAAAACAATGGCGTGATTATGCTCACCGGGGTTGCCAGCCGTTATGTGGGTTACTTTATTTCCGCCATGTTGGTGTTACTCGGCCTGTTCCCGGGCGTGGCAAGCTTTGTACAATTGATTCCTGAACCGGTACTTGGCGGTGCAACCATCGTCATGTTCGGCACCATTGCAGCCGCGGGTGTGCGGATTATTTCCCGAGTGGATCTCGACCGCCGCGCGATTTTAATCATGGCGCTGTCGTTTTCGATGGGGTTAGGCATTGCGCAAAAGCCAGAGATTCTGCAATTTATGCCCGAGTTCATTAAGAGCATTTTTTCATCCGGCGTAGCGGCTGGTGGTATCACCGCTATTTTGCTCAACTTGCTGCTGCCTGAAAAATTGCCACACGAAGAAGAAGAAGAAGAACTCGAAGAGCTCAAAACCAACTGATTGCATGGATGTGTCCAAAAACTTCGACCAGCAGCCGAAAAGGCATAAACCGTAAACACAATGGGCTCAGTTGAGCCCATTGTGTTATTGAGTGACTAAGCCTATTTGGTCGGGAAGCTCAGTTGCGCTTTGAGGCCACCTTCACTGCGGTTACTCACCACAACGCTGCCATGATGCTGGCTAACAATCCGTTTCACTATCGCCAAACCAAGCCCTGTGCCTTCACTGCCGCGCGCGGTATCACCACGCGTAAAAGGTTCAAACACTTTACTCACTTGGCTAGGATCAATACCCGGGCCATTATCCTCCACACAAACCCAAGCCATTTTGTTATCTGCGGTACTGCCCGTACTCACCTTAACCCAACCATTACCATAACGAATGGCGTTCACCACTAAGTTGCTCACCGCGCGTTTAATGGCGATCGCATTGCCAAAGGCTGGCTGCATTGTTAAATGCAGCGCGACATCGATTTTGATCTCGTAGCCCCCTTCGGCAGTGGCGACATCATTGGCGATCTCATTGAGATCAACCGCGGTAAAGGTCTGTTTATTGACGGGTTTAAGGTAGTCCATAAACTGACTGATGATCTCGTTACACTCTTCCGTATCACTGATGATCCCTTCAGCGAGATAACTTTCTTCTGGAGACATCATTTCCGTGGCTAAGCGAATACGAGTTAGCGGCGTACGTAAGTCGTGGCTGATCCCCGCCATCAATAATGAGCGATCCTCTTCAAGCGCTTGGATCCCTTTCGACATTTGATTAAACGCCAACGTCACCGCGCGAATTTCAGAAGCGCCTTTGAGTGGCAATGGTGGCGGATTCTCACCTCGGCCAACGGCTTTGGCGGCTTTTTCTAAGGCAATTAAGGGACGATTTTGCAGACGAATAAACAGCCATCCTCCTAAGACGATCAGTAACGCCATCACCAAACTATTGTGAAATAGTGGCGCAAAATCCTCTTTTTGCAGCTCAGAGAGAGGGATGCGTATTAATGACCCCGGAAAAGAGTCCACTTTCATCCATAAAATATAACTCTCTTTACCCAAAATCATCCGCACATCGGTCGGCGAGCCGAGCTCATTGCTCATCTCCTCGCTCATCAAATCAATGCTGATGGCATCGTGATACTCTTGGGCCATCTCACTCTCTTCACTATGAATGGTGACGCCCAATTGTTCTAACACTCGGCGGCGCTGTAAGGCGTCCATTCCCAGCTTCGATGTATTGTTCGCCGCATCGTCCAGCATTAGGTTGATCTCATGGCCCAAAATCTTATTGAACTGCTGCAAACTGGGCATCAAAGCATAGTTAAATACGGCGTAATAAGAATACACTTGGCTGGCGATCAGCAATGAAAAGAAGAGCAAAATCGATTGAGTAAAGGAACTGCGAATGCGCATAGGAAAACCCGCTATGAACGTACTATCAAAAAGGCGACAAAAAAGCTCCTGTGGGTTAACCGACAGGAGCTGATTGAAATTTAAGACTCTTTACCATCTGGAACGAAGACGTAACCTAAGCCCCACACCGTTTGTATGTAGCGTGGTTTGCTTGGATCCACTTCAAGCATGCGACGTAAACGCGAGATTTGTACATCAATCGAGCGCTCCATTGCGGAGTATTCACGCCCTCTTGCCATATTCATCAACTTATCGCGCGACATTGGCTCACGCGCATTGGTGACTAAGGTCTTCAATACGGCAAATTCACCGGAAGTGAGCGGCATCGGCTCATCGCCACGGAACATTTCTCGGGTACCTAAATTCAGGCGAAACTCACCAAACTCAACCACCGATTCTTCAGCACTTGGCGCGCCGGGGGCTTCAATCACTTGGCGGCGTAGCACGGCTTTGATTCGCGCCAGTAATTCACGCGGGTTAAACGGTTTGGGCAGGTAATCATCCGCACCCACCTCCAAGCCAACAATACGATCCACTTCGTCGCCTTTGGCGGTCAGCATTAAAATCGGCAACATGTTATTGGCGTTACGCAAGCGGCGGCAAATAGACAAACCATCTTCACCCGGTAACATCAAATCAAGCACCATTAAGTGGAAGTTTTCACGAGTGAGCAGGCGATCCATCTGTTCGCTATTGGCGACACTACGCACCAGAAAACCTTGCTCTGACAAGTAACGCTCAAGCAATGCACGTAAACGCGCATCATCATCCACCACTAAAATTTTATAGTTTTCTTGCATCTGAGATCCCACCTAATTCTGAGCTTCAGCCAATATCAAACCGAGCGAGTAAAATGTAACACCGTTGCGGCTAAAATCATGCAAAGAATTGTTAACGTTTATGTCTTTTGTCGCGCTTCGTTGTTAGACACTAAGCGGATGACATCGTTTGTCAGTTCGGCTCTTTATCAAAGCGGCCAAAACGATAGCGATAGCCTAAACCAAAGGCAATATCGGTGCTGTTGTTGGCATTAAACATATTTTCGACCACAGTAACTTCAATCGCTGAATGGCTCATTTGATAACGATACCCCAAAATAAACTCGGTCGATGGTTTAGAAAAGTCATCCTCCCCCGTTGAAAGGCCTTGATAGAATGAGACCTGCCCAATCAGATAATGGCGTTCTAACCACTGATATCGATAACTGGTACCCATCGACCAAGTACTCGAATGATACTGTGTTTGGCCTGGTACATTGGTCGGGTTGCGAAAGGTGATAGCCAACAGCGTATCAAGTGCATGCTTACCTCTTCGGTAGCCATAATTAAGCTGCACCGCTTGTTCAAACTCGGATAGGTTGAATATTCCATGGTGTGGATCGTTGTAATAGAGTGAAACTCCCAATGACAAACCGTGATGAGACTTATCCACCAGCTGGTACTGTAAATAACTGGTCAACGCACGGCTCAATGTCTCGCCTCGGAACGCTTCCTGATCAATGCCGTACTCTGGCATTTGAATGATGAAGCGATCGTTATCGACATCCTCACGCCCGTTTTGATCAATGCCAAACCCATCATGAAAAGCAATGGTTAAGCCATCTAAATGATTATTGGCAGCAAAGTTCCAACGATAATTAAGCTCAGCCTGCCACTTAGAAGAGAGCTGCCATTTACCGCCCATCGCTATCTGATTCTGGTAATAATCCAGCGTATAGTCAGGCGTGATCGCCCAAATGCTGGCGATAGTCGCGCTGGTATAGAGCTCCACTTCTTCCTCTTGCATCGAAAAGCCGGAGCGAAGTTGTGCAGAAAGGCTATTGGTATGCAGTGGCGATTGCACATAGCTTTGCGCAGGCCCGTAGTCAATATCCGCCCACGCCGAGTGGATGGGAAGAGAAAAGAGAATAAACCAACAAATGCACTTACACTCCGTCATGCATACTCTCCGGCCAAAGCAACCTTTTGAATATATTAGACAATCATTAACGCTTAGTGAGTGACCATATCCCTTAATGATGATCTACCGTACACATTAAGTGTATGCGCTAATTCAGAAATATCATGAGATAGTGCTAACTTTTTCCGCAAGCTAGGGCGTTTTCAAATTCGGATTATCAAATTTTTTTTGAAAATGAATTAAGCAAGAGGCGGTTTCTTGTTTGGACTCAGTCCGTTATCTTAGCGCCATCTCGAATGTTATCTTCCCTAGGAGGGAAAAATGAATATTGTTCAAGCATCGCAAGCGCGCTATTCCACCAAAGCGTTTGACACCAACCGTAAACTGACTGAACAGCAAGTCGCTGATATTAAAGAACTGGTACGCATGAGCGCCTCTAGCGTCAATTCGCAGCCTTGGCATTTTATTTTGGCGGCTAGCGAGGAAGGCAAAACGCGTATCGCCAAAGCGGCGCAAGGTCAATTTTCCTTTAACGAACGCAAAATTTTGGATGCGTCTCACGTGATGGTGTTTTGCGCCAAAACCGATATTGATGATAACTACTTATTGACGCTGCTGGAAAACGAAGGGAAAGATGGCCGCTTTGCCAATGAAGAAGCCAAAACAGGCATGCACGGCGGACGCAGCTATTTTGTTAACTTGCATCGAGAAACGCTCAATGACGCCGAACACTGGATGCAAAAACAAGTTTATTTAAATGTTGGAACACTGCTGCTCGGAGCGGCTGCGATGGGCATTGATGCTGTCCCCATTGAAGGGTTTGATGCCGAGGTGCTCAACCAAGAGTTTGGCCTGACTGAAAAAGGGTTCACCAGCTTAGTGATTGTACCGCTCGGTTACCACAGCGAAGAAGATTTCAACGCCAAGCTGCCGAAATCTCGCTGGCCAGAGCAAACCGTCTTTACTGAGTTATAAGCCATGATCCACTTATTAGCCGAAATCAAAGCCCTTCCCGACTCAATAGAGCGAGTGCAAGCTATGCTTGAAGCGCTGCTTGAACCGAGCCGCAACGAAACAGGCTGCTGCCAATATGAGCTCTATCGTGATAACTCGATTGACGGGTTATTCTTGATGCAGGAGATTTGGTGCTCAGAGGAGAGCTTGCAACAACACCAGCAGAGTGCGCATTTTCAGCACTTTCAACAACAGCTTAGCGAGCAAGAGGCATTGGAATACCTACAAATCCGCCCGCTAACGTTTGTTGGCTAATGCGGGATTAACTCTCACGCTGTTTGATGGCTGTCAGTACCGCTTGTCGTTGCTGGCAGCCTTTTCCACGAATAAATTCCTGAAAAGCGCGAATGGTTGGGGTGATCAAACGTCGGTCTGCGCACACGATATAAATTGGCACTGGCCCACTTTCCCATTGCGGTAAAATGCGTACTAAGCGCCCATCAATAATATCCTGACTGATATCCATTAATGACTTATTGGCAATGCCTTTGCCTTTAACAGCCAATCGATGTACCACGTCACCATCGTTGCATGCGGGGTTTCCTTGCACTACCACACTCTGCGTTTCGCCCTCTCGGCTCAAAACCCACTTATTATGCAGCGTGTCAGCCAGCATATAACAAAGACAATTGTGATGTTGCAGATCGTCAGGATGGAGGATAGGTGGATGCGTTGCCAAATATTCTGGCGAAGCGCACAACACGCGCTCGTTTGATTCACACAGCGGCATTGTAACCAAATTGGAATCAGCAGGATGGCCATAACGAATCGCAATATCCATCGGGTGAGCATACATATCCGCTAAGCGATCAGAGAGATCCAGTTTGACAATGACATTCGGGTGCAAGGCAATAAATTCATCGATCCAATCCAGCAGTAAATTGCGCCCCAAATCCGAAGGGGCACTGAGGTGCAGCTTCCCCGCCAGTTGACCGCGCGCGCATGCTATCTGATCGAGCCCTTCTTGCAACGTGGCAAGGGCTGTCTGAGTTTTGGCGAGGAAAATCTCCCCCTCTTGGGTTAAGCGCATATGACGTGTCGAGCGGACAAAGAGCGGAAACTGCACCTGCTCTTCTAAGCGGCGAATGGCGGCACTGACCGCGGCCGTGGTCAGCGATACGCTGTTGGCCGCCTTAGAAAAACTGCCTTGGCGTGCGGTTTCGACAAACAAGTTCAGATCATTGAGTGCTTTCATATTCTCCGCCTATTGGCTATTTCCATCGCTAAAATTTCCATGACAAGTGATATTAATCGGCTGATAGGCTTGCCAACACTTTTGCGCGCTAACATCGCCGCCTTGCGCTTTACGCTGATAATGCTGTTGCAATTGCGTCAGATAACGCTGGGCAATCATTTTTTGCTCATCATTGGCCACTTGCCAAATCGATTCGCCAACCAAACTAAGGGGTGGTAATTTTGGTTCTTTGCCTCGTACTGCAGGCGGATTAATCTGCACGTTCAGCAGCTCGTAGATACGCCGATTCTCTTCCACCAGTTGTTCCTGTTGTAATCTCGCGCCCAGTGTCATCAACTGTTCACGTAAGGTGTAGCCGTGATGCACAGGACAAAGCAGAAAATCGAACGAGCGATGCGGATAACGCTCAACCAGCGCGGCAATGAATTCACTCATTAAATCACCGCCAACCCCAGCGATGATCAGTAGATGCGAGCCAGAATGGTTATCAAGCGGCAAATCGCGCACATCAAGGCAATGTGCACGCCAGCGCGGTAACGCTGCCGTTACAGGGAAATAGCGCGTTAAATCAAGCGTCACCTTTTCAATCAACGCTGGCACAATATCTACAAAATGCACCACACTATTTGGACAGCGCTTCAGTAACGCCGCGCCAAGCAGACCGTGATCGCAGCAGCAATCCCAAATATGATCGTAGTGGCGGTTGATCTGCTGTACTAGTTGCGTGAGCCGTTTTCCTAATTTCATCTTTGCCCAACCAAGCCGCATGATACAACACGCCGCCGAATAAAAAGAGTGGCGGCCATTTTACTTGGATTTGAAGAAATGTTGCATAGAAAATAACAAACCCATCAATGAACATTTCTAGTTAACCTATCAGTGATTTATAGTGAGCAACACTTAATCTATTCTGACAAAAGGAAATGTCATGGCAGCTCTGTTTTTCAAGTGCCTGCTTGGTGCGCTTGCCGTGTTGATCATCGCCCTGCTCTCCAAAAGCAAAAGCTTTTTTATTGCTGGTCTTGTACCGCTGTTTCCTACCTTCGCTCTGATTGCGCATTACATTGTCGGCACCGAACGCACGATGGAAGACCTGCGCACCACCGCGTTGTTTGGCCTTTACTCGCTTATCCCGTATGCGACATATCTGTTGGCAGTATACTACTTCAGTTATTGGCTACCTCTCACCAGTACACTGGTATGTGCCACTTTGGTGTGGTTGGCATTCGCTGCATTATTGTTAGTAAGTTGGACACGTTTAAACCCTGCGATAGCCTAAACCATCATCCCCGACGGTCATATCGATACGGGAGAAAGCCAAACGCAAGCACTACAACGTGAAGTGCTAGAGGAACGATGGCATTTACGCTGCACAATTTATTAAGGAAAGTCATAATGTTCGAAAGAGCTTCTTTTACTCTGTTTATTCACATTGTGGTGATCGCAGCTGTTGCGGCGAGTGTGGGAAGCCTGCTCGCCATTCCGCTTTCTGAAATGTTTATTGCCGCAGCTTTAGTCATTGTGCTGCATAAAAAACGCCTCTTATCCATTCGCGTTCCTAACGGGTTATTGTTGACGGTGCAAATTGTGCTCGGCATCAGCGTTGGGGCGAGCATCAGTTTAAGTCAACTGGGCGAAACCTTAACCCTACCGGTGATTATCGGTTTGGTTTGCTGCTTAAGCTTGCAGATCGCCAGCAGCTTTCTTTGGCTCCGCAAAAGAGAAGGTTGGTCACCGTTTGAATCTCTACTCGGTGCGGTACCGGGCGCGATGGCAGCGATTTTGGTGATCAGCGAATCAAGCCAGACTCCTTCAACCAAAGTGGTTTATTCGCACTCGGTGCGCTTGATGATCCTCACTTTACTGGCTCTTTTTATCTCCAATAGCACGCCCGACGTTGCCCCCGTTGAGAGCAGTTTGACGATTTACGCGTGGTTGATTTTCTTTGCGCTTGCGCTGCTTAGTCTACTGCTGGGCAAAGGCTCGACCTTGCTCGGTATTCCTGCGCCCTATATGTTGGCGGCACTGCTGGTCACGGCCAGTTTCAATAGTTTTTCGACAGGCATTGCGCTACAACTTCCAACATGGATGGTAGTATTCGCCACCGCACTGCTGGGCATTTTGATTGGCGCACGCCTTGCCGATACCACATTGCGCGAAGCCATGGCTTATTCGCGCGCGGGTGTGATGGTTACACTGATTGGTCTGCTGGTCGCCGTCGCCGTGTCTGGCTTGTTTGCGTTACTGCTGGATAAATCTTGGGTGGTATTACTTTTAGCTTGGGTCCCCGGCAGCGTAGAAGCGATGACCGCCGTCGCCCTACTGCTGGGCATGGAACCCGCGTTTGTGATGATCAACCACGCCCTACGGCTACTGCTGCTCTACTCGCTACCCGCTGTGTTGAAAAAGCCGTTAGAGGCGTTGCGAAGCAAGTGAGTGAGAAAAATGAGCGACCGAGGAATATTTTGAACCGAATACTCCGTTCACTGCCCTTTTTCATACTCAATCGAGTTAATAAACCACTCTTTGATGCCGGTGGGCGTGGGCACTTGCACCTCGTCATCAACCTCTTTTTTCAGCAGAGCACGCGCCATCGGTGAATCGATGGAGATGTAATCTTTCGCGTCACCGTAAATCTCTTCTGGGCCCACAATGCGAAAGCGCTTTACATCACCCGCTTCATTTTCAATTTCCACCCAAGCACCGAAAAACACTTTCCCCTCTTGTTGAGGCGAATAATCAACTATCGTCACTTCCGGTAAAAATTTTCTCAAAAAACGAATTCGGCGATCAATTTGGCGCAGTAAACGCTTATTAAAGGTGTAGTCTGCGTTTTCAGAGCGATCCCCTAGGCCAGCAGCCCAAGTGACTATTTTGGTAATTTCTGGCCGTTTTTCATGCCAAAGATGGTCATGCTCTGCCTTTAATTTATTGTAGCCCTCACGGGTAATCAGTTTGGTCTTCAAGATTTTTTCCCATTACACAGCGCCGCACATTCAAGGTCGCCGCGGGTTATACATTCATCACGATGGCTTGCTACTATACTGTCATTTTCGCTCGGTACCAACTGACTGAACTTATCTTTAGCCACCAAACTCATCTTCGGCTTTAGCGCTGCCAACGCTGAAAAATGACATCAAAATCACACGCGTTACGTGACCTATTTGGCACAATCGGGTAGAAGGTTATCTCACTAATCTCATAACAGCGCGCCGTTAGACTAGAAATAAGTCTAACGTGCCCCAATAGTTACCCTATTCAAACCACCCTGAGTGGTGGTGCTACTGAACTACAAAAGAGAAACCACGGATGAGCCAAGCTATCTGCAAATTGATCGCACAAGAGCTAAATGTGCGTCTTGAGCAAGTGACAGCGACTGTCACACTTATTGATGACGGAAACACCGTTCCTTTTATCGCCCGTTACCGTAAAGAGGTCACGGGTGGGCTAGACGACACCCAACTGCGTACCTTAGACAGCCGTTTATCCTATCTGCGCGAGCTCGATGATCGCCGCCAAACCATTCTGAAATCGATTCAAGAACAAGGCAAACTCACCGCCGAGCTAGCACAAGAGATCAACCAAGCGGATAGTAAAACTCGCCTTGAAGATCTCTATTTGCCCTACAAACCTAAGCGTCGTACTAAAGGTCAAATTGCGATTGAAGCAGGGCTTGAACCACTGGCAGACAAGCTGTGGAATGAAGCGCAAACCGACCCTGAAACCGAGGCCGCACACTATGTGAACACCGAGAAAGGGCTCAGTGATATCAAAGCAGCACTGGACGGTGCACGCGCCATTATCATGGAACGCATTGCTGAAGATGCCAACCTGCTGGACAAAGTGCGCCGCCATTTGACGCGCAGTGCCGAATTGGTCTCTCGCGTTGTCGAAGGCAAAGAGCAAGCAGGGGAGAAATTTAAAGATTACTTCGCGCATAATGAAACACTCAGTAAAGTGCCTTCACACCGCGCATTGGCCATGCTTCGCGGCCGCAATGAAGGCTTTTTAAGCTTGAGCATGAATGCCGACCCAGAGCAAGAAGAGGGCGTGCGCCAATCGTATTGCGAAACGCTGATTGCACAACACTATGGCATTCACTTAAGTAGCGCCCCTGCCGATGGGTGGCGCAAACAAGTGATCAGTTGGGCGTGGCGCATTAAAGTGTCAATGCACATGGAAACCGAACTGATGGGCGCAATGAAAGAGCGTTCCGAAATCGAAGCGATTGAAGTGTTTGCCACCAACTTAAAAGATTTGTTGATGGCCGCACCGGCTGGTCCACGCGCCACTCTCGGCTTGGATCCTGGTTTGCGAACGGGTTCGAAAATTGCGGTAGTGGACGCCACGGGTAAAGTACTGGCGACCGAGACGATTTATCCGCATCAACCGCATAACCAACATGACAAATCAGCGAAAATTGTTGAGCAGTTGGTACGCCAATTTAACGTCGATTTGATTGCGATTGGCAACGGTACCGCATCGCGCGAAACCGATACTTTTGTCGCCGATGTCATTAAGCGCGGCAACCTGAAAGTGCAGAAAATCATTGTCAGCGAAGCGGGGGCATCGGTCTATTCAGCCTCTGAGTTGGCGGCCAAAGAGTTCCCCAATATGGATGTGTCGCTACGCGGCGCGGTGTCGATTGCTCGCCGCCTGCAAGACCCACTTGCCGAGCTGGTGAAAATCGATCCGAAATCGATCGGTGTGGGCCAATACCAACACGATGTCAGCCAGTCGATGCTCGCTAAACGCTTAGATGCGATTGTTGAAGACTGCGTCAACGCGGTAGGCGTGGATGTGAATACTGCCTCTGCCGCGCTGTTAACACGCGTGGCTGGCTTGTCTAACGCACTGGCGCAAAACATCGTTGATTATCGGGATGAAAATGGACGCTTCGCCTCACGCGCTACACTGAAAAAAGTCGCGCGCTTAGGGCCAAAAGCATTTGAGCAATGTGCGGGCTTCTTACGCATTATGGATGGTAAAAATCCACTCGATGCCTCTTCGGTTCACCCAGAAGCTTATCCAGTGGTGAAAGCCATCGCCGAAAAAAATAGCAAAGAGATCAAAGCACTGATCGGCAATAGTGAGTTTTTGCGCAATTTACACGCCGTCGATTATACCGACGAGCATTTTGGCCTACCGACTGTCACTGACATCATCAAAGAGCTCGATAAACCGGGCCGCGATCCACGCCCTGAGTTTAAGACCGCGACCTTTGCTGACGGCGTGACTGAAATGAAAGATCTGGAAATTGGGATGATTTTGGAAGGCGTGGTATCGAATGTGGCCAACTTTGGTGCTTTTGTTGATATTGGCGTTCACCAAGATGGCTTAGTGCATATCTCTGCGCTGACTGATCGTTTCATTGCCGACCCGCGTGAAGTGGTGAAAGCGGGCGACATCGTCAAAGTCAAAGTAATGGAAGTCGATGTGCAGCGAAAACGCATTGCACTCTCGATGCGCTTAAACGATGAGCCGGGTCAAGATAACCGCAGCCAACGCTCTGGCGCAACAAGTAGCAACACGCGTTCGCATCAAAATAGTGGCCAACCGCAACGCCGTCGTGAAGAGCCACAACAAAACGCTGCGATGGGTGGAGCTTTCGCCGCCGCCTTTGCTAAAGCAAAAAAATAGCGGCGATGCGTAACTTACTGGATAAACGAATCACAGTGAAAAGCACCTAACCGCGTCGCTCATATCAGAGCCGCAAAAAACACAAATCCCCACTGCGGCCAACGCCTAAGTGGGGATTTTATTTATCGCGATAAGTCGCATTCATCGACCTACAACACCGCAATCACTTCAGAAGGCGTATTGGGTGCAACCGCGTGACCATAATAGTACTTAATTACAGTTCGCCGACGCGCCATTTTGCCTTCGGTTATCGCAGCATCAATAATGTGTTTAGGTAACCTAAACCGCATCGTATAGCTTTTACCTTGATCCTTGCTGTAGGTGGCGAGAGCGAGCAAGTCAAACAGCCTTTCGAGCTCGCTTTTCTGCTCCTCTTGATAAGAAGTCGATGTTTCGTATTCGGTGCCAACCTCATAGCTTGGATGCTCTGAAGGGTCCCATGACGACTGTTTTCGTCTTTTATCATCCGCCTTTACCTTACGCTCAGCGTTGGTTTTAGCCAGTTCGACGGTTGGCATCACAGGGGCGCGGATCCGATTGTCACGCGCGGCCTGTTCCGTTTGCACATTAACCGATGGGGCGATAAGTGGCACACTTACGTTCGTTGGTGACACCATCATAGCCGAAACCTCCTCAGTATCGCCCGCCCCGATAGACCTGCTTTCGCTCAGCACTACTGGGTTAGACTTTATATCGACCAGATTGCTCAAACTTTTAGCAAATTTATTTTTAATTTAACATTTGCACCCAACGACTTGACGTTTCAGGATGCTGCAGATAAAGACAGCAAGCGGGTGAATCCCCATGAGAGAGATCAACGATGTGATTGAGGTAAGCCAACACAGCTGTAGCTTTAAGTAGAAAGACATTGCATGGGTATCAATGCCTTAACGTGCAAAGGCGATGAGCTGCTGGCAAAAATCGTCCAGTTCAGTGATGAACGGTGCGTGGGAGGAATTGCCAAAAATGTACTGCTCGCTATTGGGCAAGATTTTTTGCAACTCTTGCGCTACCTTAACCGGCACCAAACCATCAAGCCGACCATACAGACGAAGCATGGGAATCGAGAGTGCTGTCAACGGCTGGCGCAAATCCACCTCCGCCAATATGACCAAACCCGCTAACAATGATTGTGGGTTCGGCGCGGGCCGTGATAACACCGCTTGTTTTAGGTATTTCACATCTTGCTTTGCCTGAGGGCTGCCCATCGCTTGCAGCGCCATAAAGCGCTCAACAGTAGCCTGAAAATCGTCCATTAACTGTTCAGTAAAGGCACTGAGCACTTGAGGGAGAATGCCACGCCACGGTTTCTGTGCCGCAAATTTGGGAGAACTCGCCACAGTGACCAATTTGCTCACATAACTTGGGTGATGCAGTGCCATATGAGTCGCCACTAACCCACCCAAAGACCAACCAACCCAAATGGCTTGTTTAGGCGCTTGCATGATTAGCGCTTGCGCGATCTCTTCTAGATCAGCGGCGTGGCTAGCAGCGCTGTGACCATAACCAGGCAAATCAACCACGTGCACACGAAAATGTCCTTTAAGCACATCGACCGCTTGCTGCCATACTGCACCATTCATCCCCCAACCGTGCACCAAGACAAGATCATCGCCCTCGCCTGAAGCTTGCCAATATAACGCTGTGGCCATGCTCACAAATTCCCCCACTAAATTCACACTTCTTCGCTGAAAAAATACCGATCATACACTCACTGACTTGAAATCACGGTCAACACAAAGACTGATTCAAGTTGCAAGAGTATAACCATACTTCGTTTCACAGCTTTGGTTGAGTTATGTTATCGCATTGGGTTCAAAAAACCATCACTCGCTTGGTAAGCCGTCAGTGTCTACTGTGTCGTTTACCGATTGAAACTCACCAAACTGGGGCTTGGTGTAAGACCTGCCTAACCTATTTTGCACCACAACCTCGCTGCCAACAGTGCGGCCTGCCAACGCTTATTACCGTGCCTCAATGTGGGCAATGTTTAGCAAATCCTCCGCCTTGGCAACGCCTATACTGTGTCGGCGACTATATTTTTCCGCTCAGTCACACCATTCATCAACTCAAATATGAAGGTCAATTTTGGCAATCTCGCCATTTGAGTGCCTTACTGACGCCACGTATCGACACTCCCGCCCCGCTCATCACCAGCGTTCCGTTGCACTGGCAACGGCGCTTAAAACGCGGCTTCAATCAAAGCGCACTACTTGCCTCTCAATTAAGTCAACAACTGGGGGCTAGCTGCGATAACCAGTTGATCAAACGCAATCGCGCAACGCCCCAGCAGCAAGGGCTTTCTAAATTACAGCGCAAACAAAATCTCAAACATGCATTCACACTACGGCACCTTCCCACGCACAAGCACATTGCACTTGTTGATGATGTAGTGACCACGGGCAGCACCGTGCAGCAAATCTGTCAATTACTGCTTGAAGTCGGTGTCGAAAGGATTGATATTTACTGCATATGCCGCACTCCTGAACCTAAAGATTAACCAACACGGTTTTATTTAGCGCGTAAAAAGGACTGGATCCGCCGTGTTTCAGGAGTAGAATGGCAAGTAATAACCTATAAATTTACTCAGGTATTCGTCGTGTCAAATTCTATTATTATTACCGAAACAGCCCAAACCCATTTCGGCAAGTTGCTTGGGCAACAGCCTGATGGTACTAACATCCGAGTTTTTGTAGTCAATCCAGGCACTCAAAATGCAGAGTGTGGCGTCTCTTACTGCCCACCCGAGGCAGTGGAAGCGACTGATACTGAAATTGCCTTTGAAGGTTTTTCTGCGTATGTCGATGAACTGAGCTTGCCGTTTTTAGAAGACGCAGAGATCGATTTCGTCACAGATAAAATGGGTTCACAACTGACACTTAAAGCTCCGAATGCGAAGATGCGTAAAGTGTCTGATGACGCAAGCCTGATTGAACGTGTGGAATATGCGATTCAAACTCAAGTCAACCCGCAGTTAGCTGGCCATGGTGGCCATGTCAGCTTGGTTGAAATCACCGAAGATGGTATTGCGATTGTCGCCTTTGGTGGCGGCTGTAACGGTTGTTCAATGGTCGATGTCACCCTCAAAGAAGGCATTGAAAAAGAACTGCTTCAACAATTTGAAGGCGAATTAACCGCGGTGCGCGATGCTACTGAACACGATCGTGGTGAGCACTCTTACTACTAGTGAATCGCTAGATACGTGGATTACAGAAAAACGAAGCCGAGATGAGATTCTCGGCTTTTTTATACTTAAAATCATTTGCCGCGCTCAAGTCCTTTTCAATTAAGGTCATTTTCTCATATAGTTAGAAAAGTCATTTGCCTTACGGGAATTAGTGTATGCCAACCAGAAAACTGCCCGAAATTTTAGCCCAAAGAACGGCAGCCCAATCGACCCTGTTTACCATCGAATCATTAGATTTACGCTTTTCTAACGGCGAACAGCGCACCTATGAACGAATGAAACCGAGCGGCCGGCATGCAGTCATGATGGTGCCAGTAACGGCACAAGGAGATTTACTGCTGGTTCGAGAGTATGCCGCTGGCACTGAACGCTATGAGCTCGGATTCCCTAAGGGTTTGATTGACCAAGGAGAAAGCCCGCAACAAGCAGCAAATCGTGAACTCAAAGAAGAAATTGGTTTTGGCGCAACCATCTTAACCCCCTTAAAAGAGGTGGTACTTGCCCCCTCTTACTTTTCGAGCAAAATGACACTCTTCTTAGCACAAGATCTATACTCAGAAGTAATGGAAGGCGATGAACCCGAACCTTTAGAGGTCATTCGCTGGCCTCTGGCCCAAGCAGAAGAGCTACTGACTCACCTCGATTTCTGTGAAGCCCGAAGCATTACCGCACTACTGCTTGCTCTGCGCAGCCTAAAATAACAAAGTAGAGCTATAGGATTGATGATGCCAACAGCCAATAATTTATCTTACTTACTGCCTGACGTAATTGAAATCGCTCGCTCTGCCGGGCAATTGATTCTCGATATCTACGAAAAGAAAAACTACGAAGCGTTCACCAAAAGTGACCACACCCCTGTCACCAGTGCCGATCTTGCTGCGCATAAACTGATCTGCGAACGACTGAGTGAACTCACGCCAGATATTCCTGTTTTGTCGGAAGAGGCGGCGGACATTAGCCTAGAAAAACGCAGCCAATGGCAGCGGTACTGGTTGGTTGACCCGCTTGATGGTACGCAAGAGTTTATTGCGCGCAGTGGTGACTTTGCCACCATTATCGCACTGATCGAAGAAAACCAACCAGTGATGGGCGTCGTCTATGGGCCCGTTTCTGGCGTGACCTACTACGCCTACGCAGGCAAAGGCGCATGGAAGATCCCCGACATGTCTGAAAGCTTGCGTATTGAAACACACAAGCACGAAACCGTTGGGCAATCCATCGCGATTGCGATCAGTCGCCGCCAAGATATTAACCGCATTACAAGTTGCATGAGCAGCGCATGGAATTATGAGCTAGTGCCGCTGGGCTCGGCAGCGCTGAAAGCGTGTTTAGTCGCAGAAGGTGCTGTCGACTGCTATTTGCGTCTCGGCCCAACCGGTGAATGGGATACCGCCGCCACGCAATGCATCGTAGAAGAGGCGGGCGGACGCATCCTCAACACGCAACTGCAACCGCTGTCCTACAATGAGCGTGAAACGTTAGAAAACCCCAACTTTATTGTATTAGGGGATGCCGATTTGCCTTGGAATACCATTTTACAAGTCAAACCATAACGGCCATTACCAATAAAAATGCTGATCAATAGACTCAGCATTTTTATTGGGGTATGAAATGATTACGGTTAAAAAACCAATCAAAGCTGGCCTTGATAATTAAACAGATATTTACCTTGGTTGTCTGGCGCTCCAATCCACTGTAATTGCTCCGCCATTTCGGGTGGGAATTGCGCTTCAGGTTTAAACCACGCTTTCGCACTGTAACTCATGTCTGGTTGCAGCTGCAGGGCAAATTCACTGCTCATTTGATCACTGTTTTGCTGACCGTTCAATGTCATCTGATTGCTTTGACATTGCAGATCTGTCACTACCGGACCAAGCGAGAGCTCTCCTAAAGGTGAGTCAACTCGGCCATGAGTCCACGCAAGTGAGCCTTCGGCAGATTCACACCACGGGCTATCATAGCGGTAATGGTTCAGGGACAATTCGACTTGCCCCTGAAAAGTCACTGGTACAGGCAGCGGAAACAGCGTCGCCAATTTATTAGCCGCGACAGAAACCACAACCTTGTCCGCATAAGGGCCAGAAAACCCCAGACCAAGATTGCCTTTGCCACGAACTCCCATATCACTACCGCGTCCAAAGCGTACCGCCACTTCAAACTTGGCCATCAGCAGTTGCGATACTTGGATGTCCCAGCTGAGATCGCCGACATTTTGCCCTTGCCAAAACAGTTGTTGAGCACTACCAGACCACACCGTACCGTCAACACCAGTGACACGCATGACTTCGGAAGAGGAGAGTTGATTCATCACCAAGGAGGCAGGAATATGCGCGACCACACTGATGAGAAAAACCATTACAAGGAACCCGCTATAGAGCAATTTCTTTTTCACTCACCACCTCGCTTCAGTTGTAAGCGTTTTACTTCGACAACGCCACTTTGCTGAGCACGATTGATGTCCATAAACTCGACATCGACACCTTGCTGCTCTTTTAGAAAGGCAAGCCAATCCACCAATTTAGAGAAAGGAAGTGGTTGTATCCAAACCTGCATCATTTCATCACGCGGTTGAATACGAATAAGCTCAATTTGAAAACGCTGCACACTTGATGAGATGACTTGATTGAGCGGTTGCGTCGTTGCCACCCCACCACCTTGTGCGCGCAATTGAGTAATGGCATCGGCCTTATCCGTCACCCAATTAAGCAATTGTCTTTCACTGATAATCCGGGCTTGCGCAAGCTCGGTTTTCTGATTAAGTGGCGCTAAAATGCCCCAATAAATGATCGCAACCACACACAGCGACACACCACCTAACAGTAATTTCTGTTCACGAGGGGAAAAAGCCGCCCATCGTTGTTGAAGTGCACTCAGGCTATTTTTCATGTCACTCACCTTACTGGCTTTTCAGTATGAAGGTACCATTGACTACAGAACCCGAGCGGTTTAACTGCCCTTGCTCAACCACAAACTGCTTTTCCAATTTAAGGCGCGCTTGTTCAAAGCTTTCAAAATCATTACTTTGAACTTCAAGACGAATTTCACCCCGATTGCCATCATATTTAACACTTTGCAACTGCATGTTCGGTACGCTGCCGACACTGCTGGGCAGCTTGGACAACCACTCCAACATCGAACCGTTGGCTTCGCCGCCAGAGAGCCGAGCCGCTTCATCATTCATCAGTCTTTTCAGGTAACTGATGGTGGGTATTTTCTGTTTATCAGGGAAAATCGCGCGAAAAACACGTTCACTCTCCGCTCGATAAGCATCGGCTTGCGCTTCGTAGTGCCCTGCTTGCAAAAGATGGTGGCTGGTTGAAGTTACAATCAACACCGCGGCCGCTAATGCGCATTTTTGCCATACTTGCCAATGCTTCAAAAACGAGGACTTGGTTTTAAAACTTCCCGTCAGTAAAGTCACTTTGCTCGCTATCGCTTGCTGAGTCAGCAACGCCATGACTAAATGAGGCTCGGCCTGTTGCCAATGTTGCCCTTCAGCCAATGTCAGCTCAGGGAGCGGGGTATACGCCTCTAGCGGTAAATAGTGCCCCTCTTGCTTGACCCATTCTGAAGCACTAAACAGCGTTAACCACTGCGGTTCAATGCTCACCCCTAAATACTCACCTTTACGGATTAACCATTCTTGGCCGATCTGCAGTGCCGACAACCCCTCTGATGCCGGGATAGCCAACACATCCGGTAATACCTTTTTCACGTCAAAACCCGCGGCTTTGAGCTCATCTAAGCGGGTACGCAACCAAGCACGATCCACCCCGACAACGTAAGCAGTGGAAGCAGTTTTATGCAAAATTGAAAAATGCAGCTCATCCACATCTTGTGCGATCTCATCTTCGATTAGATAAGGCAACATTGACTCTAAGCGACGAGCCGCCCCTGATGGAATCGCGACCTCAGTCAGAACTAAATCACTGGCAGCGAGCAGCACAATCGTGGCGCGTTCAGCCGCATAGCTAGAGAGCTGAGATAGCTGCTCCCATCCGGATATTTCACCGCTGGCAATCACTTCTTGCTGCTGTGTTGACCACACCAGCCAAGGTATTTCAGCGTCTTGTTGACTACTCAGCCGAACGGTCAGAAACTCGCTCACTGATCCCTCCAAAGCGACGGCGTATGACCGTTGCGGTTTCTCTATTATCACTAAACAATAAACTGCGAATACGAACTCGCGAGTCATCAACCAAGATTTGAGCATCCAGTTCAAAATAAGCACTATCGACAGCTAGGTACTGTTTCGCTTCTTCTTTCACTTTGCTCTCCACAGCAGCCAATGCGGCCTCTGCGAGAAAATTGTCTACCGAAGCCCAGCCATCAAATGGTCGGCTCTCGAGTAAGTTTTTTGCATCCCCTTCACTTAAGTGCGGGCTGAACATCGCCACCAATAACTTGGCATGATCGGGTTCCAAGGTATTGATATTCAAACGCCAATCATCAGTGGGGAGAGTACAGATATAAGGCGCTATTTTATTCATTACATCACCGCTCACCTGCTGAACCGCGCGCAACTCACTGTTATCCGCAAGTAAACTATTCGCCGCCAGATAAGCAGGAGACATTGATTCATACTGGCTGTCTTCTACGCCATAAGAGGACTGCACATCTGAATCGCCATCAATATACTCCCAAGCCGAATCGGCAATCACTTCGGCTTGATAGCTGTCGACCTCAAGCTCTTCCAATAACCGTTGCAACACTTGCACTAAATAGGGTTTTTCGACACTCCCTGCCGCAGGTCTGGCTCTCGAGAGTACATTCAGGTTAAAACAAGCCTGTTTATCAAGGATGCGCCCTTTCAGAGTGCCGTAATCCAATGGATACGTTTGCTCTTTCATCGCCCAAGGTTGACTTAAGTTAATCGTTTCGTTGTCTTTGTAGCTCTGCTCGATAGCAACTTTGGCTAAAGCTTCACTACCCACACTATACCAATAGGCTTGCTGGTAACTAATTTGATTATTCGCTCTTTGAAACTGTGTGAATAAACGTTCGGACATGGTTGCGGCAATCGACACCATAATCGCCAACAACAGCAAGATAACGATTAACGCCACACCGCGTTGGGCTCGATTAGGGTGCGCCATTATTATCAGCCTCTTTATTGGTCGAATTGATGCCACCACCAGCAGTAAGGTAGATACGCTCAATCTCGCCATAATCTTTCAGCGCCAATTTCACGGCCACCGCCTGTGGGATTTTCAAGGCATCACTCCACTCTTCACTCCATTTATCTTGGTTATAAAAGCGCAGCGATAGTGACTCAACATCATGTAACAATGGCGTGATGATCCCTTCTTGCCCTGCAGGAGTATCAGGATAACGCCACCATATACGCTCTAACACGCCCTCTTTAATTCGGTAGCCGACCTTAGTGACTTCCCCGCGTGGAAATTGCTGCTGTGGGTTATGCCAACCTAATCGTGCAAACAGCACTCCTTTTTGATCGGAGTCGAGCAAGTACTCTTTCCAAATCAGCATCTGTTGACTTGGCTCTTCACCATTGGTGCGAAATTGACGCGTTGCCATCTGCCGAAAATCGCCATCCATTAACACCATGGCGCGCTGCAATTCGTTCAAACGCTGGCTACGTTGGGCTGAAATCTCATTACTGCGCTGGACTTGGTTCAATACTTGGTAAGCACCAACGCTCAAACTAGCGAAAATCGCAATCGCCACCAGCACTTCAATCAGGGTAAAACCTTTGTTCCGTTTATTTGGCGACATAACTTCTCACTGTCACCAAAGGTGATCCTTCTTTTTCACTAGCCACGCTGACATCAAAAGCTTTCAATAAATTATCCGCAGTGGGTACTAAAGTGACTTTCCAATACCAGGTTCGACCCGCCAATACTTCACTGCCATTTTTCGCTTGTACGTTTTGAGGAGTAAGCATCACTTGCGCCATCTGGTTATCGACCACCATGGCGGCAAACGCTTTTTCTTCCAAATAACTCACGGTATTGATGTGTTGGCTGACCGAACGGATCACACTGATGGAAGCGGTGGCAAAAATAGCCAGCGCCACCAAGACTTCTAACAGCGTCATCGCTTTTTGTTTACCCATCGATCGCATCTCCCGGAGCGAACAGCGTGATTTCCCCGTTTTCTTTCACTACCACTCGCCAGCCTTGCTCTGCATCTTGCTGATTAAGATGGATGCTCAGGACAAAAGGGGTAAGCTCACCACTGGATAAAATAAACACTTGTGGTGGTAGCTGCTTTTTCTGTTCGTTTTCATCAGCAAACTTATCGTCATCAAACAGACTGCCCGGTTTGAAGAGTCGATCGTCGTTTTTCCATGCACTTCCTCCCAGCTCAAACTGGAGAGATAACCCCTCAGGCAGTTGGAGCTGTGAAGCCATTTTCTTGCTCTCTAGCGGCTGCCATCCCTTGTCCTCCATCGATAGAAAAACCAGATGCGATTTTTTTTCATCGACCCGCAAACCAAAATCTTTGCCACTGAGAATGGCTTCTTCATTGCTCAGTTGTAGACGCTGATAAAGGCTCATCGCGTACTGTTTCGCATCATCGTTGTTCGTGCTAGGTAGCGTCGATATAACGGCCACAGCACTGAGCGAGAGCAGCACGAGCACCAGCAGTATTTCGAGTAGGGTAAAACCGCGTTGAGATAGCATCAGATAAATGGGGCGGCTAAGGCCGCCCTCTCTCTTATTGGAAATCTTGCATGTTCCAGTTGCCTATGTCGGCACTGGCGCCTTCGCCGCCTTCTTGACCATCAGCACCCAGCGTGAAGATATCAATCGTACCGTTATCACCAGGGCTTAAGTATTGATAAGGGTTGCCCCAAGGGTCATTTGGCAAACGGCGAATATAACCGTTATCGCGGTAGTTGCGTGGCTCAGGATTCGACGGTTTGGTCACTAGCGCTTCTAAGCCTTGATCTGTCGTTGGGTACACGCTGTTGTCTAATTTATACATATCCAACGCATTTTCGAGTGCGACAATATCGGTAATCGCTTTTTGTTGGTCAGCTTTTTCTTTATTACCGAGCAAATTAGGCACCACAAAACTCGCCAAAATACCCAAAATAACCACAACCACCATCACTTCAAGCAAAGTAAAGCCCGACTGTTTATTTGTTTTTGTTCTCATTCCAATCTCCAACATAGTTTGGTCGTTATCATTGCAGAATTCAGTCATGATCAACGACTCATTAAATTATTCATTTCTAAAATCGGCATCAAGGTCGCCATCACGATAAACAGTACCAACCCAGCCATCAATGCAATCAATGCCGGGGTAAAAATACCTAATGCGATGTTGACCGTCGATTCAAAACTCGCGTCTTGGTTATCGGCCGAGCGCGTCAGCATACTTTCGAGCTCACCACTTTGTTCACCACTGGCGATCATATGCAGCATCATCGGTGGAAATAACTTGGTTTGCTCAAGCGCTTTACGCAAGCTCGACCCTTCGCGAACATTGTCAGCCGCCAACAATACTTGTTGCTTGACGTATTTATTGGACATCACATCCACCGCCACACGCATCCCATCCAAAATAGGAATCGCACTGGAGGTACAAATAGACAAAGTTCGCGCAAAACGCGCAGTATTGAGACCGCGAGTGATTTTGCCAATCAACGGCATGCCGATGATTTTTTTATCCCACTTCAACCGCAAATTTGGCTTGCTTAACAACCATCGGACGAGATAAAGCAAGATCACCAATAGCACCAGCAATTGGACACCCCAATGCTGGATAAAATCACTTGAGGAGAGTAAAAATTGAGTCGACTTCGGTAATTCTTGCCCCATTTGGACAAATTGTCCGACGATTTTAGGCACCACAGCCGCCAGCAAAAAAGCCACAATACACACCGCGAACACCACCAACACCACTGGATAAATCATCGCTTGTTGTAACTTGGAACGCATTTTTTGGCGATTTTCAGCATAGTCTGCTAAACGCTCAAGCACCGAATCCAAATGACCTGATTTTTCGCCCGCTTCAACCATCGAACGAAACAGGTCATCAAAGATATGTGGATAATCACCCAAGCTGTCTGACAAGGTATAACCCTCGGTCACTTTGGAACGAACAGCGGCCAACATGGTGCGAATACGCGGCTTTTCCGATTGTTCAGATACCGCTTTCAAACACTCTTCCAGTGGCATGCCTGACTGCACTAAAGTGGATAACTGGCGAGTAATGAGCGCTAAATCCGGTGTACTGATACCGCGCTTAAAACTCAAAGGCGATTGCTCACGCTGAGCCGCTTTCGCTTGCGTCTCAATGAGTTCAATCGGTATAAGCCCTTGATCTTTTAAGCGCTGGCGAACCTGCCGAGCATGGTCCCCCTCAATAACACCCTTTTTTTGTTTGCCTTTGGCGTCGAGCGCTTTATATTCAAATGCCGCCATTATGCTTCCTTCGTCACTCGCATCACTTCTTCAAGTGAGGTAATGCCTTTCAGCACTTTATCAAGCCCGTCATCACGAATGCTCGGTGTTTTCGCCCGCACCGCTTTTTCAATTGCTTGCTCTCCGGCTTCGCTATGAATTAAGGCTTGTACCTCATCATCAATCAGCAACAATTCATGTATACCCGTTCGGCCTCGATACCCTTTGTGATTGCATTTGTCACAGCCCTTCGGACGATACAGTGTCAGCGACTCTTTTTTCTTACAATTGAACAGTTTTTTCTGCTCATTATCAGCTTGGTAGGCCTCTTTGCAATCGGGACATAAGGTACGCACTAAGCGTTGTGCCAATACGCCAAGCAGCGATGATGAGATCAAAAAGGGTTCAATTCCCATATCGCGCAAACGTGTTATCGCACCGATGGCGGTATTGGTGTGCAAAGTCGACATCACCAAGTGTCCGGTTAAAGACGCTTGCACCGCAATCTGCGCGGTTTCTAAATCACGAATTTCCCCAACCATGACCACATCCGGGTCTTGACGCAAAATAGCACGTAATCCTCGCGCAAAAGTCATGTCCACTTTAGGATTGACTTGAGTTTGGCCAATACCATCAATATCGAACTCAATCGGGTCTTCCACGGTTAAAATATTACGCTCGTTGCTGTTGAGTTCTTGCAGACCAGCGTACAAGGTGGTGGATTTTCCTGAACCGGTTGGGCCCGTCACCAAAATAATGCCGTGCGGTCGTTTGATTAATTGACGGAAGCTTTCGTGGTTGGCGGCCGTCATTCCTAGACTGTGCAGATCTAAGCGCGTGGCGTTTTTATCTAGCAAACGCATCACCACACGCTCACCGTGAGACGAAGGCATGGTTGACACGCGAACATCGACCGCTCGACCGCCAATGCGTAATGAAATGCGTCCATCTTGTGGTACACGTTTTTCAGCGATATCAAGCTTAGCCATTACTTTGACGCGTGAAACCAGCAACGGCGCTAATTTACGACTCGGCGCTAACACTTCACGCAGTACCCCATCGACACGAAAACGAATCGACAAGATTTTCTCAAAGGTTTCAATATGAATATCCGACGCGCCCTCTTTGATCGCTTCGCCAAGCATGGCGTTGATCAATTTGATGATGGGCGCATCGTTTTCTGACTCTAACAAATCTTCATTTTGCGGCAGCTCTTCGGCTAATGAGAAGAAATCATCACTGTCAGCACCGATATCTTCCATTAATTGTCGCGCTTCTGACGAGTCTCGTTGGTAAGCTTGGGTCAGCTTACTTTCAAATTCGTCCAGTGAAATTTCAACCAAGTTGAGCGGCTGTTTCACGACTCGTTTCACTTCGACCAATGACTCGATAGCCAGCGGAGCGACATAAAATAACGTCGGCAGCTCGTTGTCTTCTACCTGCTCTAATACCAATTTAAAACGATTGGCAAAGCTAAATGGTAAACGACGATAGTGAGGTTGCGACAAAACTTCGGTCATTGCTGTTTTTCCATTTGTTCGATAAAGGCTTGTACTTCCGCAGAATGGGTGCGCTCATCGCCAAACTTAGGCAGCACAGGAATATTGTCGTTCGCCATCAACTTCAAACCGCGATCAGCGTTATAAAGCTGCTCTGCACGAATGTAGTTGTACTTACGCTGAGTGATGCCATCGGCCGTCATGCCATCACGAATGATGGTCGGCTTAATAAAGACCATCAGGTTTTTCTTCTCAACTTGGGTACTGGTCGATTTGAACAAATAGCCTAAAACCGGTATATCGCCTAATAGTGGGACTTTGGATTCACTTTCGACCGCGCGCTCATCAATCAACCCCCCCAGAACTAACATTTGCCCGTCTTGAATGATGACCGATGTATTTAATTGACGCTTTGCAAAACGGACATCGACGGCACCATTCGCTCCTAATACGTTGGATACCTCCTGTTCAATTTTCAGTTGAACTGAGTCGCCTTCGTTGATTTGTGGTACCACTTTCAGCTTGATACCGACCTCTTTGCGTTCTACGGTTTGGAAAGGATTATCGTTATTTGCGCCCGCGCTCGAACCTGTTAAAACAGGTACCTCTTCGCCCACGATGAAGGAGGCTTCTTCATTATCCATCACCGTAATACTCGGTGATGACAAGATGTTCGAGTTGGAGTCACTCGACACGGCGCTGATGAGGGCCGTCCAGTCGCCCATCACTAAGCTCATGGCTGCACCATTGACCGCACCGAGCGCTGACGCCAAAGTAGAGTAATCCCCTTTGGTAGTGGTGTTTTCATTGCGCAAGAAAGTACCATCAGAATTATAAACCGCTTTACTGGTGGTGGTATCTTTGGCTTCTTCTAAACCAATCATTACCTTACCGATTGGCGCGCCCGCATTGCCATACTGAATCACAGAGCCGTTGTCGAGTGAGCCCCATTGCACACCTAAGTTGATGCCATCCCCTTCAGCCATTTCAACAATCAGCGCTTCAATCAATACCTGAGCGCGACGAATATCCAACTGCGCAACCACATCTTCTAGCTCTTTCATGATGTCTTGCGGGGCGGTAACAATTAACGAATTGGTCGGCGCATGTGCTGAAATCATCACTTCGGTGCGTTGTGAACTTTGCCCTGTTTTTTGCCCAGACTGTTTCTCGGCCTGCAAGTTGTCAGACACCCCTTTCAACACATCAACCAAATCTTCCGCTTTCGCATTCTTAAGGTAAATGACGCGGTTATTGCCTCTGGTTGCCATTTCGACATCAAGCTGAGTGATCAATCGCTTTAGACGTTCACGGACTTTAGGATCACCTGAGATCAAAATAGAATTGGTACGATCATCGGCCACCAGCTTAGGTTGCAAAAACTCTGGGGTATTTTTGGCATCCGTGGTTTTGTTTAATGCCTCCACAATACGCACCATTTCAGCGGCAGATGCATTACTCAGTTCCACCACTTCGATGTCTTTGTCACCGGCTTGGTCAACTCGTTTGATGATATCGGCTAAACGGTTGACGACCGCAGCACGACCTGTAATCAAAATGATGTTCGCCGGATCATAATGCACTACGTTGCCCGCTCCTGCGTTATCGATCAACTGGCGCAGCAAAGGTGAAAGCTCTCGTACCGAAACATTCCGCACCGCAACAACGCGCGTGATCACGCTATCACCGTTCTCTTTTCCTTCATCGCCAACCACAGGAATCGCAGACGTTTTGGCATCTTTCGACTTGATCACTTTGAGCACGCCGTTGTCCATCTCCACCACGGCAAAACCATACACTTCCAATACATTCAAAAAGAAGCTGTAGTATTGCTCTTCATTAAGCGTGTCATAGCTGCGGACATCGACCTTCCCCCGAACTGAAGGATCAACAATGATTGTTTTTTCAAGATTACGGCCCACGATATTGATGAATTCTTGAATATCGGTGCCTTTAAAGCTGGCACTAAAATCGTTTGCCATGACTAACGGCGATGACAACAAGCCACCCATCAATAACCATGTCGTTTTGTTTAACCAATGCTTCACGTCTTACTCCCTAAACTCATGCTCATGCATCAGTCTGTCTAAAATTGGATATAAATGTCATGGGATTGCCCGTCTCTTTCGACTGTTAAGTTCATTTCGGTTAACTCAGAGACTGACTGAAAAATCTTATTCATGGCGTCTGGGTCCGTTAAATCCTGACCATTTAGCGCGATTGCGACATCGCCATCTTGTAGCCCTACCGACTCAAACAGCTCAGGAGATTGCCCGGGGCTCACTCGGTATCCAAGCACTTTGTCATCACGTTTCACTTGCGACAGGCGCACATATTTAAAGATTTCTTGCGGATTGCTGGCAATAGCGGCGCGAATATCATCCAACTTCTCTTCTGCAGACGCTGGGTTATTACCACGCACATTCGATGCAACAACGCGCTCAGGCGTTGCTACACTCGGTTTATGATAGTCAATTCCATCCAACATCAAGGTTTCATCGCGCCCTGAGTTATCAATAATAACGCGATCATTGAACACCGCTTTCAATTTGACACGGGTTCCTTCAATGACTTCGTTAACACCATAGGTCGATTGACTGCCACGATTTGCGATTACCGCTAGACTCTTACTCGGTTCATTGCTCGCCACCACCCCAACCAATAATAAGCTAAGGCTGGTTTTAGGTGCATCTTTGACCACAGGCTGTGCGGCTTCGACCTTCTGCTCGCTATAGCGACCAAATAAACTTCCTTGTTGTAAAGAAGAGAGATCAAGCGAACGCGCCGCATTCGGCGTTGATGCGATTGCTCTTGGAGACCAAGGCGTTATATCAACCGCGTTTTGCTGAATCAGCCACACCATTTTTCCTAGAATCCAAGCCGACGTGACCAGCAATACTAAGGTAAGAAATTGGCTGATTTGTTTCTGCCATTGCGGTATTTTTTGTAGCAAACCTGCTTGCCATAAGCGAGATGAGGTCATACTGCTAAAATCGATTCGCCTCAAAAGATGTCCTTACTGATATTTTCTTACTTCAACCATGATATTTCACATTCATGAGCCGTTAGCCAGACGAAAACCGGCGGATTGGCCTCAAACTATACTTCCATTTCATTTAAACTATGCTTCCATTTAAATGGAACAGATACATAAGACCGCGAAGATCGCGCTACAAAAACACATTAATATATCATAGGAGACATTCTCGTCATTTTTACTGACATTATTTTGTCGGGTAGCTTGAAAATCTGGAACCAAAACACCATTGTAAAGGCCATAAAACGTACAAGACTAACTCCCTTTGAGGCACATTTGTAGTATGAGTTCTGCGACAGAGCAAATAAGATTGGATAAATGGCTATGGGCAGCACGATTTTATAAAACGCGGTCGATCGCACGCAGTATGGTCGATGGTGGTAAAGTCCATTATAATGGCCAACGCACCAAGCCAAGTAAAATTGTCGAGCTTGGGGCAACGATTACCTTGCGCCAAGGCCAAGAAGAGAAAATCGTCACTGTGATCAATCTGTTAGGGCAAAGGCGCAGCGCGCCGGAAGCACAAACCCTGTATTCGGAAACCGCAGCAAGCATCGCCAAACGTGCCCATCATGCCGAGCAACGTAAGCTCAACGCACACAACCCAAGCCCCGAACGCAGACCAGACAAAAAAGAACGTCGTGACATCATTAAATTTAAACATCAATAAAAGCTGGACCATGTTCCGAGGAAATAGCTAAATGGCAAATAACATTTTAAATCGCTACTTATTTGAAGATCTATCCGTACGTGGCGAGTTGGTACAATTAGACGACGCGTATCAACACATCCTTTCGAGCCAGGAATATCCAGCCCCAGTACAAAAACTTTTGGGCGAACTGCTCGTCGCAACGACCTTGCTAACCGCAACGCTAAAGTTTGAAGGCTCAATTACCATGCAACTGCAAGGCAGTGGCCCAGTTTCCTTAGTCGTTATCAATGGCGATAATGAACAGAAAGTGCGTGGTGTCGCACGCTGGAAAGGCGATATTGCCGATGATGCCGACCTACACACTTTGATGGGTAAAGGCCATTTAGTTATCACTATCGAGCCCAAAAAAGGCGAGCGCTACCAAGGTGTGGTCGGTTTAGAGGGTGATAACTTAGTGGAAGTGCTGGAAGGTTACTTCATCCGCTCTGAACAGTTGAAAACACGCCTTTGGATACGCATTGGTACGCAAGATGGAAAAGCCTGTGCCGCTGGCATGTTGCTGCAAACCATTCCGGACGGAACGGGTACGCCCGATGATTTTGAGCACTTAGAGCAGTTAACTAACACCGTAAAAAACGAAGAGCTGTTCACCTTAGAAGCCACTGATCTGTTGTATCGCCTGTATAACCAAGAGAAAGTTCAGTTGTTCACCCCACAACCCGTGGAATTTCATTGTGGTTGTTCACGTGAACGCAGTGGGGCGGCCATCATCACAATAGGCAAAGAGGAAATTTACGACATTTTATCGTCTGAAGGATCCGTTTCTTTACATTGTGATTACTGTGGCACCAACTACTCATTTGAAGAGGCTGAGATCGCAACACTCTACGCACAAGCCTCCTCAGGAAGCAACACAATTCATTAATTTGCATGAATTAACAAGCACGAAGAAAACGTATCAGAGCCAGCTTTACGCTGGCTTTTTTTGTGATCAAAACCCAGTAAAATCAAGCCTTAAACAAACAGAATGGCGTACTTATTTTTTTAAAAGTATTAATCTTATTGATCTAGCGCAAAGGTTTGCGTACGCGATAAAATAGTTGCGCCAATATGTGACGGGACACCTAAAACCACAGGAGTGTCATGGGCAATTTTTGAACTGTGTCCCTGTTTTATCCCCCACCCGTTGCTAGCATGGTGAGCAGATAACAATTACAAACATTATTACAAAATCCCTACAAAATCTCTTACAAGGAGCACCTATGACCGTTATGGAACATACAAAGGCTGCACAACTAGACCTGACCAAATACGGAATAACCAACGTAGTCGAAGTGGTTCGCAACCCAAGCTATGAACTGTTATTTGCCGAGGAAACTCGCCCAGACCTTGAAGGCTACGAAAAAGGCGTCGTCACTGAACTTGGCGCTGTTGCCGTTGATACTGGCATTTTTACAGGCCGCTCACCAAAAGATAAATTCATTGTCAAAGATGACACCACACGCGATACCCTATGGTGGACATCTGAACAAGCGAAAAACGATAACAAACCGATTAACCAAGAAGTATGGAATGATCTAAAAGCACTAGTGGGTCGTCAACTATCCGCTAAACGTCTATTCGTTCTTGACGGTTACTGTGGTGCCAACGCAGATACGCGCCTTTGCGTGCGCTTCATTACTGAAGTGGCGTGGCAAGCGCACTTCGTCAAAAACATGTTCATTCGCCCAACAGAAGAAGAGCTAGCTAACTTCGAACCTGATTTTGTGGTCATGAATGGTGCCAAATGCACCAATGACAAATGGCAAGAGCAAGGCCTGAACTCAGAAAACTTCACTGTGTTTAACTTAACGGAAAAAATGCAGTTGATCGGCGGTACTTGGTACGGCGGTGAAATGAAGAAAGGGATGTTCGCAATGATGAACTACTTCCTTCCACTGCAAGGTATTGCTTCAATGCACTGTTCAGCCAACATGGCTAAAGATGGCGATGTGGCGATTTTCTTTGGCCTATCTGGCACAGGAAAAACCACACTCTCTACCGATCCAAAACGCGCGTTAATCGGCGATGACGAGCACGGCTGGGATGATGATGGCGTGTTTAACTTTGAAGGCGGTTGCTACGCGAAAACCATCAAGCTCTCCAAAGAAGCCGAGCCTGACATCTACAACGCGATCCGCCGTGATGCGCTACTGGAAAACGTCACAGTACGTAGCGATGGTTCGATTGACTTTGATGATGGTTCTAAAACCGAGAATACTCGTGTTTCTTATCCTATCTACCACATCGAAAACATCGTTAAGCCTGTATCGAAAGGTGGTCACGCCAATAAAGTGATCTTCCTATCTGCGGATGCATTTGGTGTGCTTCCACCAGTCTCTAAATTGACTCCAGAACAAACCAAGTATCACTTCTTGTCTGGCTTTACGGCAAAACTAGCGGGTACTGAACGTGGCATCACCGAACCAACACCAACCTTCTCAGCCTGTTTTGGCGCAGCGTTTTTAACGCTCCACCCAACACAATATGCCGAAGTGCTGGTAAAACGTATGGAAGCAGCTGGTGCTGAAGCTTATCTAGTCAACACTGGTTGGAACGGCAGCGGTAAACGCATCTCGATTCAAGATACCCGCGCCATCATTGACGCTATCTTAGATGGTTCGATTGAGAAGGCAGCAACCAAGCATATTCCAATCTTCAATCTTGAAGTACCAACCTCACTACCTGGTGTGAACCCAACCATTCTCGACCCACGCGATACTTACGTGGATCCTCTACAATGGACAAGCAAAGCTGAAGATCTCGCCTCGCGCTTTATCAATAACTTTGCCAAGTATACTGATAACGCAGAAGGTAAAGCATTAGTGGCCGCAGGCCCACAACTCGACTAAAACTGATAAGTCAGTAGCAAGCCCCTTTGATAAGGGGCTTTTTTTGTTGCTGCGTGAGGTAATTTGTTTCACTCTGTCGCAGGTAACGATTTACGAGTAAGGACACCATGAACAAGGCTTTGGCATTGCTGATTGCGATCATCGCGCTATTTCTCACTTTCATGCTGGGTATGTTTGCACTGCTACATACCTCTTATGCTACTCCCGTTGCTCAAACTCTCGTTGAACGGCTTTCGAAAGGAAACGTGACGTTTCAATCTCTTCAATACCAGTATCCTTTGCATTTTCAGTTCAACCAATTAACACTGCGGCAAAATAAGCAGCATATCCCGATAGAGCAAGCCGATATTTGGCTCAGCCCACAGCTCATTCGCGACCAAAAAATCGCCGTTGATAGCGTGCTACTTAGTGGTATCAGTCTACAAAATGGCCTTCCTACCGATTTGCGATCATGGCCCATTTCGGTGAGCCAAATCGCGCTCAATCACGCCGACATCGCCCAACAAGGTTGGCTAGCGCGCGGTGTTAACCTACAGATTAAAAATCCACATTGGCCGGATGCTCCAACAGCTCTGCCTTTCGGCGAGATACAACTCTCAGCCGAACAATTTTATTGGCAAGGAGAAGCGCTGAATAACCTACTGCTCGATATGGATTACAAACCTGCCAACAGCACTGTCTATGGGCTCTCGTTGTCATGGCGCGGCGCGGCTATTTCAGGTCAAGCCGAGCAGTATCCTCAAGGTTGGTCGCTGATCAATGTGACACTGGAAAAACTCAATCTTAGCCGAGATATGAGTCATTCCTTACGCCAATCGGGTTGGTTTCAGCTCTTTGACAAAATAGACCATATCAATAGCTTAGATATTTTAAACAGTCAGATCGAGCTTGCGGATATCAGCTTGCGTAACGTCGATATTTCGCTGGAGAACATTTATCCACACAGCAATATTTGGCAGCAGCAACAAGGTAAATTATCGCTGCGAGCCGACGATGCAACTTGGCTAGGTCAGCAGTGGGTGGAGCCGACCTTTAGCCTGCGCACCGAGCCGGGTAAACTGATCATTGAGGATTTTAGTAGTGAATTTAAGCAAGGTGATATTCAATGGGCGGGTGTTATCACCCCAACCTCAGCATCGCTGCAACAGCTCACTATTCGCGGTGTAAAATGGGTGAGCGAAAGCAAAGATGATTTTACGTCGCTGAGCCAGCATTGGCCGTGGGTTGAGAACCTCACCATCGAGCAACTCACCATCGCCAATAGCCAACTCATTCAATTGTTTGCGCCACCTTATTGGCAATTGTCTGGTGTCCACGCCAAAGGGAAGCAGTTAACTCTCGTAAAAAAGAAGCGCTTGGGATTGTGGCAAGGCACGCTCAATATCAGCGCAAACAGCGCCAGCTACGATTCACTATTGAGCACGCAAAGCGTCGTTGAGATGCGCAGCGAACAAGGCCAATGGTACCTAGATCGTTTATTCATGCCGTTAGAAAACGGCTATATCGATGCCACTGCGCGTTGGAATTTCCAAACGTTAAGTCAGCCTTGGCAAACCAACATTCATGCCGATGGGCTACCGCTAGCTGTGCTCAATAAAGTCACCCAGCTTCCCTTTACCATAGAGGGTATCAGTGAATTGGAAGCGCAGGTCAACGGCCTCGCCGGAGACTACGCCACCTTCGCCCACTCCCTCACAGGTGAAGCAACGCTCAATATTCGACAAGGCATATTAACGCTAAGCGATCCTGAGCAAAACCTCAGCCATGAGCCGTTTACGCTCGAAGGTTTAGTCATTCACTCAGACAGAGGGCGGATGATGATTAATACAACGCCGCTGGTTGGAAAGACGCTCAAGGCAAACCTTGATGGTCACGTGGATTTGGTCAAGTTGGAGAAAGGACAACTTAACCTTAACCTCCAACAGATGTGCCGTGAGATGCACTTCGAACTGCTCCACAACACACAGCACACCATCTATTCGTGTGATCCAGAAACCGATACTTACTCAGCCGATGATGCGGCGGCTAACAATGCCTTGTAATTGGGGATCAACATATAGGTTCCCGTAAATTCAACGGCGGGTTTACCGCCACTGGTGATAGTGACATTGACGACGATACGCGCTTTACGTCCACTGGCTAAACGATCTAAATCGCCACTGATGCCATCCAATGAAGTGAAGGCTAAAGGGTTATGCACCACAGGGTGACGATAGCGGATGCGGCTATCAACCAAAACAATATCGCCATTCAGGCTTCGCTCACGCATCAGCAACCATGCCATTCCCCATCCGGTCAAGGTGGCAAGGGTAAATGCCGAGCCTGCAAATAAGGTGTTGTGTGGGTTCAAATTCGGATTGAGCTGAGCGCTGCACTCAAATTGGTAGCCCGTATATTGAGTCACCTTAATGCCCATTTTTTCGCTGATAGGAATGTGCGTGGCCCAGCGTTCTTGCAGTTCAGTACACCATTCAGGTTTGCGAATCACATTGGCCATGGGATCAAGCGGTTTGACCATTTGTTGATGTCGCACTGGCCCGCGTTCATCATTGAGCGAGCCCCGGCGTTCAAAGCCGTTCTTTTCATAAAATGCAATCGCATCTTCACGGGCGCTACAGACTAGGCGCTTTGCACCTTCTTGACGAGCCAGTGACTCTAGCGCCACCAGCACCAAAGAGCCCATACCTTTATTGCGACGGCTACTTTTAACCGCCATATAGCGAATTTGCCCTTCGCAATCTGGCGTAATGTACAAGCGACCAATAGCAATCGGTCGGTTACGACCATCGACAATCATCCTGTGGTGGCTCATGCCATCATACTCATCACGCTCCGAGCCGATCGGTAGATGCCATGGCTCACGCAGCATTTGCCAGCGAAAATGGTAGTATTTATTCAGTTGGTTGTCGGTACTTGGCGTAATCAGTTTAAACATTTGGTTATCCCTAAATCACAGCCTCTCATACTCCGCATGATCCCAACGAAGGAGGCTCTATCCATTTCTTTATTAAACCTGAAGCCAGAATGTCACTGGGCCATCATTAATCAGCGAGACTTTCATATCTTGTGCAAAGCGGCCACGCTGAGTTGGCAAAATGTGCTCACACAAATCCGAAAAGTAATCATACAGACGCTCAGCATCAGCAGGGTGTGCACCTTTTGAAAATCCGGCACGCGTCCCCTTTTTGGTATCGGCTGGCAATGTAAATTGAGACACCACTAAAACCTGACCGTTCACTTGTTGCACGTTCAAGTTCATTTTTCCCTCTTCATCTTCAAACACGCGGTACTGAGTCACACGTTCAACTAGACGTTTGGCCTTTGCCTCATCGTCATCTCTTTCGACACCAAGTAGCACCAGTAAGCCTTGATTGATTTCGCCAACCACTTCCCCATCAACACGTACCGCCGCTTCACTCACTCTCTGGATCAACGCTATCACTCTGATTTCCCTTTATCATTTGCTCGGAGATAGGCAATGAGTTTAGCATTTCTTGCTCATTGCTCCAGTGCTCTTTTTCACCCAAAGTCGCCGTCACCTCCGCCCCAACGAGCACAATCATCCAGCATAAGTAGACCCACACAAACAGAATAGGGATCGCCGCCAGTGCGCCGTAAATCAGTTGATAGGAGGGAAACTGAGTAATATAAGCAGCAAACCCTTTTTTACTGAACTCAAATAAAATAGCCGCCACCATTGCCCCGACCAAGGCGTGTGAAAGATGCACTTTTTTATTCGGCACCAGCAGGTACAAACCGACAAAAGCAGAGAATGACAAAATAAAAGGTAGCCAGCGCAGCAACAAATTATAAGCACCAGAGAGTGCTTCGCTGTCAATAATCTTGAGTGAGGTAATATACGAGGTTGCCGCAATACTCGCGCCGACTAAAATTGGCCCGAGCGTAAGAACCATCCAATACATTGAAAAAGAGAGCACCATGCGCCGTTTATCTTTAACTCGCCAAATGTAGTTCAAATTCTTGTCAATATTGGAAATCAGCATTAAAGCTGCAACGAATAAAAATACCCCGCCCACGGCCGTCATCTTACCTGTATTCGCGATAAATTCGAGCAACGCCTCTCGCACTACATCGCCTGCGGCAGGCACAAAATGGGTGATCACAAAATCTTGAATAACCATACCGACATTGGCAAAAATAGAAAATGAGGAGAGAATTGATAACAGCACGGTAAGCATAGGTACGATCGACAACAACGTGATATAAGCCAAATAGCCCGCATTAACATTGACGCGGTCATGATCCATCCGGCTGAGTAAATAACGCGTAAACAGTAAACATTGTTTGCCAAGCTTTTTAATTTTCAAATGCCTTCTCCCTGCTTATTTTTATCATCAATCACCATTCTATACCTAAAACTGACTATATTGCAGATAAGCAAAGGGCGAGAAGTACACTCCTCGCCCTTAGATTAACTCGTTAACTTATACCATGACGGTATTAGCCACGGCTTGCACGTTTACGATCATTTTCAGTCAAATGACGTTTACGGATACGAATGCTCTGCGGGGTCACTTCCACTAGTTCATCGTCGTCAATAAACTCAAGTGCTTGCTCAAGTGTAAACTTAATTGCAGGTGACAATACTTGCGCTTCATCAGTACCAGAAGCACGAACGTTTGTCAGCTGCTTGCCTTTCAAGCAATTCACTGTTAGGTCGTTAGAACGGTTGTGGATACCGATCACTTGGCCTTCGTACACTTCATCTGCGTGCTCAGTAAATAGGCGACCGCGCTCTTGTAGGTTGAATAGAGCGTAAGTCAACGCTTTACCTGTCGCGTTAGATATCAACACGCCGTTGTTACGTTGACCAATGTTACCGCCTTTGTGTAGGCCGTAATGATCAAACGTATGGTAAAGCAAACCTGAACCTGAGGTTAAGGTCATGAATTCTGTTTGGAAACCAATCAAACCGCGAGAAGGCATCATGAAATCAAGACGCACACGGCCTTTGCCGTCTGGAGTCATGTTCGTCAGCTCACCTTTACGTAGGCCGATTTTCTCCATCACGCCGCCTTGGCTCTCTTCCATCACATCGATCGTTACGGTTTCGAACGGTTCCATTTTCTGGCCGTCTTCTTCCTTCAAAATAACTTCAGGACGAGAAACCGCAAGCTCAAAGCCTTCACGACGCATGTTCTCAATCAGGATTGATAGGTGAAGTTCACCACGACCTGAAACGCGGAAGCGATCTGGGTTGTCGGTTTCTTCAACACGCAATGCTACGTTATGAACAAGCTCTTTTTGCAGACGCTCAAGGATATTACGTGAAGTCACGTATTTACCTTCTTTACCTGCAAACGGTGAGGTATTGACTTGGAAAGTCATGGTCACTGTCGGTTCATCAACGGATAGCGGCACCATGGCTTCAACACAGTTTTGATCACAAATGGTGTCTGAAATTTTCAGCTCACCTAAACCTGTTACCGCAATGATGTCGCCAGCGTTAGCTTGTTCAACTTCGTTACGCTCAAGGCCAAGATAACCCAGAACTGTACCAACTTTACCGTTACGTTTCTTACCATCAGCGCCGACAACTGTTACTTGTTGGTTCGCTTTTACGCTACCACGAGTCACACGACAAACACCGATAACACCAACGTAAGAGCTGTAATCAAGTTGAGAAACTTGCATTTGTAGTGGGCCATCAAGGTCAACTTGTGGTGACTCTACATTGTCAACGATCGCTTGGAACAAAGGTTCCATGTTTTCGCCAACTTCGCCTTCGTTAAGTGTCGCCCAACCGTTCAGTGCAGAGGCATAAACCACTTTAAAGTCGAGCTGCTCATCTGTTGCACCAAGATTGTCGAACAGGTCGAACACTTGATCCATAACCCAATCAGGGCGAGCACCAGGACGGTCAATTTTGTTAATAACAACAATTGGTTTCAAACCGTGAGCAAAGGCTTTTTGTGTTACGAAGCGAGTTTGTGGCATTGGGCCATCAACCGCATCAACAATCAGCAAAACAGAGTCAACCATTGACATGATACGCTCAACTTCACCACCGAAGTCGGCGTGTCCTGGAGTATCTACGATGTTGATACGGAAATCATTCCAGTTAATGGCTGTATTTTTTGCAAGGATAGTGATACCGCGCTCTTTCTCGATATCGTTCGAGTCCATGACCCGCTCTTCCGTATTACCGCGAGACTCTAACGTACCTGACTGTTGCAGCAGTTTATCAACCAACGTTGTTTTACCGTGGTCAACGTGTGCGATGATCGCGATATTTCTTAATTTATCAATCTGTGGAGTAGCCATGGATTTTGCTTCACTTATTAAGGGAGTAACTCGCTTCGGCATGAGGCCGCAACGAGCATAGAACTTGATTAAAAAAACGGTCAATAATGTACCAGATTTTGGCGAAAAACCTAGAAATATGTGATCTATCGCGCTGATTTTCGCTCACCACAAGCTTAGTCCGCTACTTGCTTTAAAACAAATTGCATCAAAATGGACTAAATCAGCATTGACAAGCCTAGTAAACCTAGGCTGAATAGTGTGCGCTTTGGTAGTTAATGGTGCAACATAAAACTCAAGGCACCAAAACAGTGCAAATAAGGATCTTTTTGGTGCAGAGAAGCATTTAAATTCGACAAAGAACAACCAAAGCACTTGAAATTAAAGGATTAATTTAATTGGCACGAATTTAGCTTTGTTAGAAACAGCATCGATTAATAAGTTTAGAATGAAATTAATCAATGCTAGTTTCAATTCGATTCGGGCCATTACCGCTTTAATAACACTGGAGGTTATCCAAGATGTCAGTAGAAAACGTTCTATCGCTGATCCAAGAAAACGAAGTTAAGTTTGTTGACCTGCGCTTTACCGACACGAAAGGCAAAGAGCAACATATCTCTATTCCTGCTCATCAAGTCGACGCAGACTTCTTCGAAGAAGGTAAGATGTTCGATGGTTCATCCGTTGCTGGCTGGAAAGGAATCAATGAGTCTGACATGGTGATGATGCCTGATGCATCAAGTGCAGTTCTTGACCCGTTCACAGAAGACGCAACACTTAACATTCGTTGTGACATTCTAGAGCCTGCAACCATGCAAGGCTACGATCGTGACCCACGCTCTATCGCAAAACGCGCAGAAGATTACATGCGTTCAACAGGTATCGCAGACACCGTTCTTGTCGGTCCAGAGCCAGAGTTCTTCCTTTTTGATGACGTGAAATACACCAACAATATGTCTGGTGCCTCATTCAAAATTGATGATATCGAAGCGGCTTGGAACACTGGCGCTGAAATTGAAGGTGGTAACAAAGGTCACCGCCCTGGTGTGAAAGGTGGTTATTTCCCTGTTGCACCGGTTGACTCATCACAAGACATCCGTTCAGCCATGTGTTTGATCATGGAAGAGATGGGCCTCGTCGTTGAAGCTCACCACCATGAAGTAGCGACCGCAGGTCAAAACGAAATCGCCACTCGCTTTAATACGCTAACCACGAAAGCCGATGAGATCCAAATCTACAAATACGTGGTGCACAACGTTGCGCACGCCTTTGGTAAAACAGCGACCTTCATGCCTAAGCCTCTTGTTGGCGACAACGGTTCAGGTATGCACGTTCACCAATCTCTTGCAAAAGATGGTGTAAACCTATTTGCTGGTGACAAGTACGGCGGTCTATCTGACTTAGCGCTTTACTACATTGGCGGTATCATCAAGCACGCGCGTGCCATCAACGCATTTGCTAACCCATCAACAAACTCGTACAAGCGCCTTGTCCCTGGGTTTGAAGCACCGGTAATGCTAGCTTACTCGGCTCGTAACCGTTCTGCGTCTATCCGTATTCCAGTGGTACCAAGCCCGAAAGCACGTCGTATCGAAGCTCGTTTCCCAGATCCAGCAGCAAACCCATACCTAGCGTTTGCCGCTCTTCTTATGGCTGGTCTTGATGGTATCAAGAACAAAATCCATCCAGGAGAGGCGATGGATAAAGATTTGTACGACTTACCAGCAGAAGAAGCCGCTGAGATTCCAAAAGTAGCCGAGTCACTTGAAGTGGCACTGAAAGCACTGGATGAAGATCGTGAATTCCTGACCGCTGGCGGCGTATTCTCTGATGATTTCATCAACTCATACATCACGCTAAAAGCAAAAGATGTAGAACGCGTCAACATGGCCGTTCACCCACTAGAATTTGAATTGTACTACTCGGTATAATTCTTAGCTTTAGTACAAAATGTAACTTAGGTTACGGATTTATTAGGCTCGCCTCGCAGGTGAGCCTTTTTCATATTTGGGGTTAATTCCGAACGTCGTAACATTAGCGTTACAACAATAACGGCACTCAAAAGCCGATACCCTTAACGTGAAAACATCTCTATATAGGGGGATGCCTGTGAATCTGATCCGAACTTTACTCCTAACACTCATCATGCTTTATTCCGCGACTTCAATTGCACAAAACGTCTATACGTGGGTGGATGCGAACGGCGTGTTGCATCTTAGCGATGTCCCACAAGATAAGGGAGCAAAGCAAATTTCGATTCCTGATTTTCAGGCCGATGCGCCTGAGCCAACCTTTGAAAACTCTCACCCCGTCACTAACCTTACCAAAGAGCTGCCACTGGAAAAATCCGCAACCCATGTCAACAAAATAGAACCGCTAACCATTGCAATTCGCTCTCCGGCTGACGATGAAACCTTACGCAGCAATGCGGGCGTTATTTCAATCAACGCCGAACTCAATCGCAACTTAACCGTCAGTGAACAGTTGCAATTGGTCATGAATGACAAGGCCTATGGCGCTCCCACCACTCAACCTACTTGGACGCTGAAAAATCTAGATAGAGGAACGCATCGCTTTTTAATTCAAGTAGTTGTAAACGGCAAGATTATTGCATCGTCTAACCCTGTGACGGTGCATTTACATCGAGCCAGCATCAAGTGATGAACTCTTCGCCAATAAGCTCGATATAACAACAGGTTTCACTTTTTCTTCTGACACCGATGCGCCATACTTAGCCATGCAATGCACCAAAGTTGTGCATTGCATCATTTGGGAACACGGACAAGGATGAAAACGTGAATTGTGAGCTAAGCCAAACGATTTTAAATAATATCGTTACCGCCACCTTGATGCTCGATGAGTCTCTTTGTATCCGTTATGCCAATCCAGCGGCTGAACAACTCTTCTCCCAAAGTGCTAAGCGAATTATCAACCAACCACTGTCAAAACTCATCCAGCACGCTTCTCTTGATTTAGCGCTGCTTTCTCAGCCGTTGCAAAGTGGCCAAAGTATTACTGATAGCGATGTTACGTTTGTGGTCGATGGTAAGCCACTGATGCTGGAAGTGACCGTGAGCCCTATATCTTGGCAACGCGAGCTGATGCTTTTGGTCGAAATGCGCAAAATTGGCCAACAACGACGGTTAACACAAGAGCTCAATCAGCACGCCCAACAGCAAGCGGCAAAGCTCTTAGTTCGCGGGCTGGCGCATGAAATTAAAAACCCATTAGGTGGGCTACGCGGCGCGGCGCAACTGCTAGAAAGAATGTTGCCGGACCACAGTCTCACTGAGTACACCCAAATTATTATTGAACAAGCCGATCGACTGCGCGCGCTCGTTGATCGTTTGCTCGGCCCACAAAAACCGGGCAAGAAGTGCTCTGAAAATCTCCATGTAATATTGGAAAAAGTCCGCCAATTGATTGAGCTAGAAGCCAGCACACACTTGGTGATTGAACGAGATTATGACCCCAGCTTGCCCGATATTTTGATGGATACCGATCAAATCGAGCAGGCATTACTGAATATCGTCAGCAATGCGGCACAGATTTTATCTCATGATCCGCATGGTAAAATCACACTTCGCACCAGAACAGTGCACCAAGCCAATATTCACGGACAGCGCCATAAGTTAGTGGCACGCATAGAAATCAGCGATAACGGCCCAGGCATTCCTACCGAATTACAAGACACACTGTTTTACCCCATGGTCAGCGGCCGTGAAGGTGGAACGGGGCTGGGTCTTTCTATCTCACAAAACCTGATCGATCAGCACAATGGAAAAATCGATGTTGAAAGCTGGCCAGGTCGAACCACATTTACTATTTATTTACCCATTTGACCGATGTCTGATTGGGTTTGCTGCTAAGGAATAAACATTATGAGTAAAGGATACGTTTGGGTGGTGGACGATGATAGTTCGATCCGCTGGGTGATGGAAAAAACGCTCTCATCAGCCAACATAAAATGCGAAACGTTTTCCGATGCCGAAAGTGTGTTACTGGCGCTAGAAAGAGAAACGCCCGATGTGCTCGTTTCCGATATTCGCATGCCGGGCATGAATGGTATTGAGCTGCTAAACCAAGTTCATTCACGATCTCCTGAGTTGCCCGTCATCATCATGACTGCCCACTCAGATCTTGATGCCGCGGTGAATGCCTATCAAAAGGGTGCCTTTGAGTATCTGCCTAAACCTTTTGATGTCGATGAAACCCTCACCTTGGTTGAACGTGCCATTGCTCATAGTCAGGAGCAGCGCAAAGAACAATCCAATCAACAGATTGGCGTTGATAGTACACCGGAAATCATTGGAGAAGCCCCTTCAATGCAAGAGGTATTTCGGGCGATTGGCCGTTTATCACGTTCCTCAATCTCAGTCTTGATCAATGGTGAATCAGGAACCGGGAAAGAGTTAGTCGCTCACGCGCTTCATCGCCATAGCCCACGCGCCCAAAAACCGTTTATTGCCCTCAATATGGCCGCAATTCCAAAAGATCTCATCGAGTCAGAACTGTTTGGTCATGAGAAAGGAGCATTCACTGGTGCAAACAATGTCCGCCAAGGGCGTTTTGAGCAGGCCAATGGTGGCACCCTATTCTTAGATGAAATTGGCGATATGCCGCTCGACATTCAAACTCGGCTACTGCGTGTTTTAGCCGATGGTCAGTTTTACCGTGTAGGAGGGCATTCAGCAATCAAAGTGGATGTACGCATTGTCGCCGCCACTCACCAAAACTTAGAAAAACTCGTTCATCAAGGAAAGTTTCGTGACGATCTCTTCCACCGTCTCAATGTCATTCGTATTCATATCCCAGCACTGCGTGAGCGAAGCCAAGATATAGAAAAACTGACCAAGCACTTTCTCGCCTCTGCAGCAAAAGAATTAGGCGTAGAAATGAAAACGCTGCATCCTAAAAGCATTGAAATTTTGAATCGTCTTGAATGGCCGGGAAACGTACGACAACTTGAAAATATGTGTCGCTGGTTAACTGTAATGGCCAGTGGCAGCGAGGTGCTACCCAGTGATCTTCCTTCCGAATTATTGTCGGAAAAGAAAAATAGTGACTTTGATAGTGCTATAAGTTGGCAACAACAACTCGCAAGTTGGGCTAAATCTTCATTAGCTTCAGGAGAAACAGAGCTGCTTTCTTATGCACTTCCTGAATTTGAACGTATACTTTTGGAAGCAGCACTTCATCACACCAATGGTCACAAACAAGACGCAGCTAAGGTGCTTGGGTGGGGGCGCAATACGTTGACAAGGAAGTTAAAAGAACTTTACTGATAATTTTTTAATGATCAGGTGCAGTGATTCACTTTCTGGCACAATGCAATCACCCACCACCTTGCGTGTTTTACCGATAATTTGTATGGATGCAGAAGACACGACATGTCATTTACGAATCAAATAACGTTGAAAACAGCCGTTGTTCTACCATTTGTTATGATTTTCCTCATAACGATTGGAGTGATTGTGGGTGTACAAAAATACAGTTATGAAGAGATGGTTGATGACATTAGCAGCAAACAGCTTTCATCATTAAATGCCAATGTAGAGCAGCGACTGATCAGTTTTCTCGATGAACCTTTTCAAGCCAGCCTCGCTTTAAGCCACACGATCGGCTTTAGTCAGTTCTATTCTGCGGACGATGTCAGTAAAGTAGAAGGATATCTGCTTGCCAGTTTTGAAACGCTTTATCGACCGCTAGAACAAATTGATGTGATCGGATTTGGTGGCGAACAGGCGGAGTACGTGGGCTTTCGCAAAGAGATTGGTGATAGTTTTACCTTGATGGTGAAAGATAATCGAACTCAGCAAAACTTGGTGATCTACTCAGGAAAAACCATCAATCAAGATATTCGCTCCACCATTGCCGATTATGATCCAAGAACTCGCCCCTGGTATACTCCAGTTGCACAAAGTTTAAGCCCAAGTTGGTCGCCAATCTACACTAATGTTGATGAACGCCAAGAGATCACGCTCTCTGCTTTAGCACCCGTTTTCTCTATGAACAAATTCATCGGTGTTTTGGTGACTGATGTGAAAATCGATACGTTCAATGCGTTTCTGACCTCACTGCAACAAAAAACTCATGCCAACGTATATATTATTGATCCAGAAAAAAGGTTAGTGGCTCACTCCAATACCAGCACCGTTGTCTCTTGGGGGACCGAACTGTCGGCAAAAGGAGAGCGACTACTGGCTATCGAAAATGCCAACCCAGTGATCCAAGCCAGTGCACATTATATTGATAACCATGACAAAATGCTGTCAGCAACACTCAACAAATTCGAAACGGTAGTTGATGGCACCCGCTATTTTAATCATCTCACTCCCTTTAAAGATAAACATGGCATCGAATGGTTTATTGGCGTCTCGATTTCAGAAACCGATCTACTTGGTCGATTGCCAGAAAACCAACAAAACAGTTGGATTATTGGCGGTATTGTCAGCCTTATCGGCATTGGTATAGGGCTCATTGCCTTTAATCGAATCACCACTCCAATTACCGCTACCGCTGCTGCTGCTCAGCATCTAGCAAAAGGGGATTGGGAAAGTAACATGCCGAAAGCTGGCAATATTTATGAAACGAGTTTGCTTGTTTATTCATTCAATGAAATGGCCAACAACCTAAAAGCCTCATTTAAGGCATTGCATTCCCAATTGATCTACGATTCCCTAACCAAGCTCTATAGCCGTGAAGGTTTAATTGATAATTTTAGTCAATTAAATCAAATTAATGGCAGCCTATTGCTTATCGGCATCGATAAATTCAGAGATATTAATGACAGCTTGGGGCATCAACAAGGTGACTTACTATTACAAATTATTGCTGAAAAATTACGCACACTATTTGCAAGCACCTCATGTATTGCTCGTACAGGTGGTGATGAATTCGCTATTTACATCCCCTCTTTACAACAAAAGAATGAAGCCCAATCCGCGGCTAACAGTATATTACAAATGTTTGCTGTCCCATTCTCAATGCATAATGAAAAAGTGGTCGTCAATGCCTCCATTGGCATCGTACTCCCTAATGACACACTCAATACTATGGCGCTATGGTTACGTAATGGTAGCATCGCACTCAGCCACGCCAAGCAAGAGCGCTCAAGGATCTGCTATTACTCTCCAGAGATGGACGATGTTTCTCGTAAACGTACGCAAATGCTCACTCAAATTAAGCTTGCCATAGAGAACAAAGAATATATTCCGCATTATCAACCAATTGTAAACTTATCAACGGGAGATATCATCGGAGCTGAAGCCTTGGCACGCTGGGTGACACCAAGCGGTGATATCATTCCCCCCTTGGAATTCATTCCTATTGCTGAAGAAAGCGGCTTTATTGGCCTGATTGGTGAGCAAATCTTGTATCAAGCGTGTTTTGACACGATGCAAGGCATCAAGATGGGTAAATGGGGATCGACGTTTAAAATGCACGTCAACCTCTCAGTGAACCAGCTATCTCAACCTCAGTTTGTTTATGAACTCAAAGCGACTTTGGAAAGAACGGGGCTTGAACCCAATAACCTCGCTTTAGAGATCACAGAATCAAGAATTGTTGATAACGACCCAGTTATTTTAGCAAACATGAACAAACTCAAAGAGCTGGGCATCCATATCGCGATAGATGATTTTGGTACTGGATACAGCTCCCTTTCTTATTTACATCAACTTCCATTCGATTGTCTAAAAATAGACAGGGCGTTTGTATCGCAGCTCGAACAGACAAATCTCAGTAGCTCAGTCGTTGCGGCAATCATCAACATGACTCGTGGGTTTAATGTCGAAATTGTGGCAGAAGGTATTGAAACCAAAGAGCAAGTCCATCTCCTAACCATGCTTAACTGCACTCAGGGACAAGGCTTTCTGTTTAGTAAAGCTATCCCTTTTAACGAATGGTCAACAGATATGGTAAACATAAAAACCAAATAAACAGAATTGGGTGATTTAATACTCTTTGCTAGCTGACACTGGCCACATTGATTTTTATACTTGATGCCATACACACTTTCGGAAAAACATAATGATAACTAAAAATCTACCGCTTACTGATTTGCATCGCCATCTTGACGGCAACATTCGAACCAAAACTATCTTAGAACTAGGGCAACGATTTGGTGTAGCGCTGCCAGCTGGCAACATAGAAGAGCTCACACCTTATGTACAAATCGTCGAAGCAGAACCATCATTGGTCGCCTTTTTATCAAAACTTGATTGGGGAGTTGCTGTATTGGGTGATCTCGATGCTTGCCGAAGAGTCGCCTACGAAAATGTCGAAGATGCCTTAAATGCTCAAATTGATTATGCCGAGCTGAGGTTCTCTCCTTACTATATGGCTATGAAACATCAACTGCCTATCGCTGGCGTTGTTGAGGCTGTAGTTGATGGGGTACAAGCGGGCGTTCGAGACTTCGGTATTCAGGCTAACCTAATAGGAATAATGAGCCGCACTTTTGGCACCGATGCTTGTCAGCAGGAGCTAGACGCTATTTTGACTCAAAAGCAGCACATTGTTGCAGTCGACTTGGCGGGCGATGAACTTGGGCAACCGGGCGAGCGATTTATTTCTCACTTTAAACAAGTACGAGATGCAGGACTAAGAGTTACAGTACATGCTGGAGAGGCGGCGGGGTCAGAAAGTATGTGGCAAGCAATTAAAGAGCTAGGTGCAGAACGCATTGGACACGGAGTAAAAGCCGTCCATGACCCTAAGCTAATGGATTATCTTGCCAAACACCGTATTGGCATTGAGTCTTGCCTAACGTCAAACTTCCAAACGAGCACAGTAAACTCTCTTGCTCATCATCCTATAAAACAGTTTTTAGAGCATGGGATACTTGCTTGTTTAAATACTGATGACCCAGCGGTTGAAGGTATTGAACTTCCACATGAATATGAAGTTGCAGCACTTCAAGCAGGCCTTTCTCAAGAGCAGATCAGACAAGCGCAAATTAACGGATTAGAATTAGCCTTTCTTTCAGACTCAGATAAAAAAGCACTGTCAGCCAAAGCCGCTTTGCGTAGCTAAATCTCCTGAACCATGTCTCTCTAGCCGATGTTTAATACATCGGCTTTTTTATACCTAAGACATAGAGACCGAAAAGAATAAGAATAGATTGAACAAAGTGTAGCTACCACACGACTGTCCTGAGAGTGATAAAAAATAAAATGCTATTTTTCTCAAACGAAAAAAGCCCAGCTATTACTAGCAGGGCTTCTTAATAAGTGGCGGAGCGGACGGGACTCGAACCCGCGACCCCCGGCGTGACAGGCCGGTATTCTAACCAACTGAACTACCGCTCCGCAGCGTGTCTGGTTAGACAATATTCAAAGCCTGGCGATGTCCTACTCTCACATGGGGAGACCCCACACTACCATCGGCGCTGTTGTGTTTCACTTCTGAGTTCGGCATGGA
>NZ_CAWPDB010000181.1:0-13575 GCF_963886625.1 Vibrio sp. V23_P3S9T160 | reverse complement strand
GCAGTAGTATATCTAAATAATAAGCATAAAGTAGAATACTTTGTTAGTTTAGCTTAAAAAACTGATAATATGCTCAATAATTTTTGTGATTTAAAATAAAAAGCCGCGCAGAGGCGGCCTTTTAGCTAGTTTGTGAAATAAAATGCTGTTACTTAGCCTGTGTTACGCATTCCTGCTGCAATACCCGCGATAGTCACCATTAAGGCTTCTTCTAACTCTGCTGGTGCGGTTTCGGTTTGGCGAGTGCGGTACAACAGCTCTGCTTGCAGCATATTTAATGGCTCAACATAGATATTGCGCAAACGGATTGACTCTTGACCCCAAGGATCGCTTTGCATCAAGTTCTCATTGTTTTCTACATTTAACACCGCTTTGATGTCTTTCTGTAATTGAGAACGCAAACGCTCACCGAGCGGGCGTAACGATTCATCGACTAAGCGTTCATCGTAATAGCGTGAGATTTCAATGTTGCACTTGGAGTAAACCATCTCTAGCATGCCTAAACGCGTTGAGAAAAATGGCCATTCACGGCACATCTCTTCCAGCAGTGCTTGGTGTCCTTTATCGATAGAAAACTGAATTGCTTCTCCCGCACCTAGCCAGGCTGGCAGCACGAGTCGGTTTTGGCTCCAAGAGAAGATCCACGGGATTGCACGTAAGCTTTCGACCCCACCATTAGGGTTGCGTTTAGCCGGACGTGAACCGAGCGGTAATTTACCCAGCTCTAGCTCTGGCGTTGCTTGGCGGAAGTACGGGACAAAGTCCGGCTCGCCGCGAACAATATGGCGATACGCTTCGCAAGAGACTTCAGACAATACCTCCATTAAGTCGCGCCAATCTTGTTTTGGCTCTGGTGGTGGCAGCAGGTTCGCTTCTAAAATGGCGCTGGCGTACATCGTAAAACTATTGACCGCTACTTCTGGTAGACCAAGTTTAAAGCGGATCATTTCGCCTTGCTCCGTCACACGCAAGCCACCTTTTAAGCTTTTGGGTGGTTGTGAAAGCAGTGCCGCATGTGCTGGAGCGCCCCCGCGACCAATGGTGCCGCCACGTCCATGGAATAGTGTCAGTTCAATTCCGGCCTCTTCACTGACATTAACCAAAGCTTCCATTGCGCTGTATTGCGCCCAACCGGCGGACATTACACCTGCATCTTTAGCGGAATCAGAGTAACCAATCATCACCATCTGGTGGTTTTGAATAAAGCCACGATAGAGATCAATGCCCATTAGTTGGCGGATCACCGTTTCTGCGTTGTTTAAATCATCCAAAGTTTCGAACAGTGGACAAACGTCCATGCGATAAGGGCAGCCACACTCTTGCAACAATAGATGTACGGCAAGTACATCTGATGCGGTACGAGCCATCGAAATCACATAAGCACCAAAGGCTTCGCGAGGCTGAGAAGCAACGATTTTACAGGTGTCGATCACCTCTTGTACCGCTTCTGAAGGCTGCCAGTCACGAGGTAACAAAGGACGTTTTGAACTCAACTCATTGGTGAGAAACGCAATTTTGTCTTGCTCGCTCCACTGGTCATAATCACCAATGCCTAAATAACGGGTGAGCTCGGAGATCACATCAGAGTGACGAGTGCTCTCTTGGCGAATGTCCAAACGTACAAGATGCACACCAAACGCTTTAATCCGGCGCAGAGTATCAAGCAGCGAGCCATCGGCAATGACGCCCATGCCGCATTGATGTAAAGATTGGTAGCAGGCATAAAGCGGTTCCCACAACTGTGCGATATTTTGCAGCGGTGCTTTGCGTGCCAGTTGTTGGCCATTGATCTTGGCATCCAACACTTCCAGTGTTTCGCTGAGCAGTTCACGCAGGCGTTTGAGAATGGCGCGATAAGGTTCGTGTTCATCTATGCCAGCCAGATCGCGTAGCGCGTCACTGCATTTGGTCATCGACAGTTCGCTGACCAGCTCATTGATATCACCTAGGTAGAGATCGGCCGCTTTCCAGCGAGAAAGCAGCATTACTTCACGAGTGATTTTATGAGTCACAAAGGGGTTACCATCACGGTCGCCGCCCATCCACGAAGAGAAATGCACAGGGCGTGCATCAATTGGTAGCCCTTCACCTAAGTAGTTGGTGAGGTGCTCATCAAATTCACGAAGAAAATCAGGCACGGCTTGCCATAGAGAATTTTCCACCACCGCAAAGCCCCATTTTGCTTCATCCAGTGGCGTAGGGCGCTGCTTACGAATCACATCTGAATGCCAGCTTTGCGCGATCAACTGTTCTAAACGGCGTTCGGTTTTTTGGCGCTCTTTAAATGAAAGGTCACTGAGTTCAAGCTTGGAGAGACACTCGTTAATTTTCACCAGCTTGTTGATCATCGTGCGGCGTGTAATTTCGGTTGGGTGAGCCGTTAGCACTAACTCGATATTGAGATCGCGTACCGCTTGAGCAGCATCCAATTTACTGATTTTATTTTGATTCAGTTTAGTAAACAGTAAATTAATCGCATCAGGCTCACACACATGTTCTTCACAGTGACGTGAAATGGTGTGGTACTGCTCGGCCATGTTGGTTAAGTTAAGAAATTGGTTGAATGCCCGCGCTACTGGGGTGAGCTGTTCGTTGGGAAGGTTTTTGATCTCTTCAACCAAGCTGTCTCGGTCGGCTTGATTGCCATTACGGGCTGATTTTGAAAGTTTTCGGATGGTTTCCACTTTCTCTAAGATAACGTCACCATGGGCGTCCTGAATGGTGTTGCCCAGCAAACGGCCAAGCATGCTCACGTTACTTTTGAGCGCAGCGTATTTTTCGTTCATTGTCATCCTGCCTTGTAAAAAAATTACATCCATTGTTCCTTGCTAAGTACACAATCTAGCGAAAAGATCCCTGTAGAGTCAAATAAAGCCGACTATTTTTACGATTATTGCTGAATGTTATTGAACGTGATCATTTGGTGAATAATTGGCGTAAATTACTGAAATTTTATTACAAAAATGCCCGACCGTAGAAACCCGGTCAGGCATTTATCGCTTGAGTAAGCTTGGTAGGCTAGAAGCAGTATTTATACATTGCTTTGGACAAAATCGAGATGGTTGGATCAATAAATTCAAACGCTAGGAATTCATCCGGTTGATGCGCTTGATCGATCGAACCTGGGCCGAGTACCAGTGTTGGGCATAATTGTTGTAAGAACGGTGCTTCAGTACAGTAATTCACGGTTTGTGAAGCGGTATTGCAAATCTCTTCAATGTTGCCAATAAAGGGGTGATCATGCTGACATTCATAACCCGGAATCGCATCATGCAGCGCGGTAATCTCAATGCGACCGGGCCATTTTGCACTGACTTCATTCAGTGCATTGCGCAGCAAGTTATCGAGCCCATCTAGACTCATGCCGGGCAGCGGGCGCACATCGTAATGCAATTCGCAGCAGCCACAAATGCGGTTTGGACTATCGCCACCGTGGATATGGCCGAGGTTCAAAGTGGGGTGAGGAATGGCAAAGCCTGGGTGATGGTACTCTTTGATCAATTTGTCGCGCAGTTGCATTAACGCGAACAGCACTTCATGCATGATTTCGATGGCATTTACGCCCAGAGCAGGATCAGACGAGTGGCCCGATTTTCCTGTCACTCGAATAGCGTTGGCTACGTGGCCTTTATGGCCGCGGATGGGCACAAGGCTAGTCGGCTCACCAATAATGCAGTAATCCGGTTGAAATGGTGCATGTTCAGTGAAATGACGCGCGCCGAGCATAGTGGTTTCTTCATCACAGGTAGCCAACACATACAGCGGTTTACTCTGTTTACTCCAATCGACTTTTTTCACCGCTTCGTAGATAAAAGCAAAAAAGCCTTTCATGTCTGCCGTGCCTAAGCCATAGAAACGATCATTGGCTTGCGTTAACGCGTGTGGTTCAAAATTCCAACGTCCTTCGTCAAATGGAACGGTATCACTGTGCCCCGCGAGCAGTAGGCCACCTTCGCCGCACCCTTTCTTCGCCACTAAATTGTATTTTCCCGGCGCGACTTCAATGGTGTCGACTACAAACCCTAAGCTGGAAAACCAGCTTGCCAATTTATCAATCACATTCTGGTTACCTTCGTCCCAACGAGCATCTGTGGAGCTGATGGAAGAGGTTGAAATCAGACCTTGGTAAACCTCAAGAAAACTGGGTAATTGCATATTATCTTTGCTCCTAGTATTGACAGAGTAATTGCGAGAAGGTAAAAAACATATTAAATCACTTTGTGTGAATAAAAAACCGAGTTAAGTGTCTTTTTTGAAATTTATAGTCATTTTTAGATTGTCTTTTTTACCTTGAAATTGGATGTCACGAGATGTTGAAAACCACAATTATCGGAGCTAGCGGTTATACCGGCGCTGAGTTGGCGTATATGGTGCAAAAACACCCACAACTCACGCTATCAGGTTTATACGTTTCCGCCAATAGCCTAGATGCTGGAAAACCAATGGCTGAGCTGCATGGCAAACTCTCCGGTATTGTCGACATGCAGGTACAACCATTAATGGATCCGGTGAGCGTTGCAAGCCAATGTGATGTGGTGTTTTTAGCTACGGCTCATGAGGTGAGCCATGATCTCGCGCCTATTTTTCTTGCGCAAAATTGTCAAGTTTTCGACCTTTCTGGTGCTTTTCGCGTCAAAGGTGATGATTTTTACCAAAATTACTATGGTTTTAAACATCAACACCCTAAATGGTTAGAAAACGCGGTTTATGGACTGGCGGAATGGAATTGTGAGGCAATTAAGCAGAGCCAATTGATCGCTGTTGCGGGTTGCTATCCAACCGCATCGCAACTTGCGATAAAGCCTTTGGTTGAAGCGGGTTTGTTAGATACAACTCAATGGCCGGTGATTAATGCCACCAGTGGTGTCACAGGCGCGGGCAGAAAAGCGACATTAACCAACAGTTTTTGTGAAGTGAGTTTACAGCCATACGGCGTGTTTACTCATCGCCACCAACCTGAAATCGTCGCCCATTTAGGATGTGATGTGATTTTTACGCCTCACTTAGGGAATTTCAAACGCGGTATTTTGGCCACCGTGACGATGAAGCTTGCATCAGGTATTTCAGAGCAACAAGTCAGCCATGCTTTTGAGAAGGCGTACGCTAACAAACCAGCGGTTCGGCTCAAATCAACCTTGCCGAGCATCAAAGATGTTGAATTTACACCATTTTGCGACCTCGGTTGGCGAGTGCAAGGTGAGCATATTATCGTCGTGTCCGCGATCGATAATTTATTAAAGGGGGCATCGAGCCAAGCGATGCAGTGTTTAAATATTCATTACGGTTTTTCTGAGCTAACGGCTTTGGTGTAACGCACCAAGCGTAAGGGTTAAATATGACAGATACAAAGCAAAATCCATTAGTGATTAAGTTAGGCGGCGCGGCGCTGTCTTGTTCTGAAACGCTAAGCAAACTGTTTGGCGCAATCGCACTGTATCAAGCCCAAGCTCAGCGACGAATTGTCATCGTGCACGGGGGCGGTTATCTCGTCGATGACCTGATGGCGAAATTACAACTAAAAACCGTGAAGAAAGAAGGTTTGCGTGTCACGCCTTATGATCAAATTCCGCTGATTGCAGGCGCGCTGGCTGGGACAGCCAACAAAATGCTGCAAGGGCAAGCGATTAAAGATGGCTTAAATGCGGTTGGTTTATCGCTCGCTGATGGCGGGTTATGCAAAGTCGAAGAGTTGGATCCAGAACTCGGCGCAGTGGGCAAGGCTTCTCCTGGTGATTCACAAATCGTGCAAGCGATTTTAGCCGCTGGTGGTTTGCCTATTATCAGCTCGATTGGCCTGACTGCTGATGGCCAAATGATGAATGTCAACGCCGATCAAGCAGCCGTTGCAGTGGCTGGCGCATTGGATGCAGAACTCGTTCTGCTTTCCGATGTGAGCGGCGTGCTGGATGGCAAAGGCCATTTGTTGTCGAGCCTCAATGAGCAGCAGGCCAATGCGCTGATTAAAGGCAAAGTGATCACGGATGGCATGATTGTCAAAGTGAAAGCGGCGCTGGAAGCGGCAAATGATTTAGGTCGCCCGATTGAAGTGGCGACATGGCGTTACCCAGATAAGCTCAGCAAATTGTTTGCGGGCGAAAGTATCGGGACCCAATTTTTACCTCAATAAACGTATTTAATCAGTTGTTGATAACAGCTGTAAGTAATTAATCACCCAGAGCACTGACCGCCAAGCGCAGCGCCGGGAAATGGAGAAAGTAAGATGAGCAAGGTTCAAGTCAATAAAGTCGTTGTCGCATACTCTGGCGGTCTAGATACCTCGGTAATCATTCCGTGGTTAAAAGAAAACTACGATTGTGAAGTGGTTGCCTTTGTTGCCGATGTCGGCCAAGGTGAAGAAGAATTGGTCGGCATTGAAGAGAAAGCGAAAGCGTCTGGCGCGTCAGAGTGTTATGTGGTCGATCTTAAAGAAGAGATGGTCGCTGAATACATATACCCAACACTAAAAACAGGCGCTTATTACGAAGGTAAATACCTGCTTGGGACGTCAATGGCTCGCCCAATCATTGCCAAAGCGCAAGTCGAAGTAGCGCGTAAAGTGGGTGCTGATGCGCTGTGTCACGGCTGTACGGGAAAAGGTAATGACCAAGTGCGTTTTGAAGGTGCGTTTGCAGCCCTAGCGCCTGATTTACATGTGATTGCCCCTTGGCGTGAGTGGGACATCGTGAGTCGTGAAGAGTGTCTTGATTTCCTTGCTGAGCGTAACATTCCTTGCGCCGCTTCATTGACGAAAATTTACTCGCGTGATGCGAACGCGTGGCACATTTCGACCGAAGGTGGCGTGCTTGAGAGTACTTGGAACGCCCCTAATGAGGATTGCTGGGTATGGACTGTAGATCCAGAACAAGCACCAAATGAACCAGAGTTTGTCACACTGCAGGTCGCGAAAGGTGAAGTCGTTGGCGTCGATGGTGAGCTGATGACGCCTTACAACGCACTCGTTTACCTTAATGAGAAAGGCTCTAAACACGGCGTTGGTCGTATCGACATCGTCGAAAACCGTTTGGTTGGTATGAAGTCTCGTGGTTGTTATGAAACCCCAGGAGGCACCATCATGATGGAAGCGTTGCGTGCTGTTGAGCAGTTAGTGCTCGATAAAGCCTCATTCGAATTTCGTGAAGAACTGGGTGTCAAAGCGTCGCATCTTGTATACGATGGCCGTTGGTTCACTCCGCTGCGTAAATCCATCATGGCCGCAGCCGATGAGCTGGCACACGATGTTAATGGTGAAGTGGTTGTGAAGCTTTACAAAGGGCAAGCGACAGTGACGCAAAAACGTTCGGAAAACAGCTTGTACTCGGAAGAGTTTGCGACCTTTGGTGAAGATGTTGTGTATGACCAAAGCCACGCAGGCGGCTTCATTCGTCTCTATTCGTTGGCAAGCCGGATCAGAGCATTGAACGAAGCAAAGAAGAATAAAGCTTAGGTTAACCCCCAAGGTAGAGACACAAAAATAACAATAAAAGATCGCTCTAGTAGCGATCTTTATTATAAAAATGATTGAGCAATTTGATGTGGTCACGCTCAGTCGCGACCTAAGAGCAGGAGATACGCAATGGCATTATGGGGCGGTAGATTTACCCAAGCAGCAGACACGAGGTTCAAAGAGTTCAACGATTCACTTCGCTTTGATTACCGATTGGCTGAACAAGACATTGTGGGCTCTATAGCATGGTCAAAGGCGTTGGTGTCAGTGAATGTTTTGGGCGAAGAGGAGCAGCAAAAACTAGAACTTGCGCTCAACGAACTCAAACTGGAAGTGATGGAAGATCCTGAGCAGATCTTACGCTCTGATGCAGAAGATATTCACTCTTGGGTTGAGCAGCAGTTGATCAGCAAAGTGGGTGATTTAGGCAAAAAGCTGCACACTGGGCGCTCTCGTAATGACCAAGTCGCGACCGATTTAAAATTGTGGTGCCGCCAGCAAGGTCAGCAATTACTGTTGGGGTTAGATCGCCTGCAAACGAAATTAGTGTCGGTTGCTCAGCAGCACCAAGCGACGGTTTTGCCCGGTTATACCCACCTGCAACGTGCGCAACCAGTGACCTTTGCGCATTGGTGTTTGGCCTATGTTGAAATGTTTGAGCGTGATTACTCTCGTTTAAATGATGCGATTAAGCGCCTTGATACTTGTCCGCTTGGCTCCGGCGCGCTGGCAGGTACGGCCTATCCGATTGATCGTGAACAGCTTGCTCATTATTTAGGGTTTCGCCGTGCCACGCGCAACTCGCTCGATTCAGTATCTGACCGAGATCACGTGATGGAATTGATGTCGGTGGCGTCGATCTCGATGCTGCATTTATCGCGTTTGGCGGAAGATATGATCTTCTACAACTCGGGTGAGTCTGGTTTTATCGAACTGGCTGACACCGTGACTTCGGGTTCATCCTTGATGCCGCAAAAGAAAAATCCTGATGCATTAGAGCTGATCCGTGGCAAAACTGGCCGTGTTTATGGCTCGCTTGCGGGCATGATGATGACGGTCAAAGCCTTACCATTGGCTTATAACAAAGATATGCAAGAAGACAAAGAAGGGCTGTTTGACGCGCTGGATACTTGGAACGACTGCATGGAAATGGCTGCGCTTTGCTTTGATGGCATCAAAATTAAAACCGAACGGACTTTAGAAGCGGCCAAACAAGGCTATGCCAATGCTACCGAATTAGCTGATTATTTAGTCGCCAAAGGGATCCCTTTCCGTGAAGCGCACCATATTGTGGGCGTAGCGGTGGTTGGCGCGATTGCGAAAGGGTGTGCGCTTGAAGAACTGACCCTTGCCGAGCTTAAAGAGTTTTCGTCGGTCATTGAAGATGATGTTTATGCGATCCTCACCATTGAATCTTGCTTAGAAAAACGCAGCGCTTTAGGTGGCGTTTCGCCAAAACAAGTGGCCTATGCGGTTGATCAAGCTAAAGCGCGTTTAGACAAACGTGACACCACGGCGGTGAAAGTTCGTCCTGCCCGTTTGACGGATATTGAAACGCTAGAAAGTATGGTCACTTATTGGGCTAATATGGGAGAAAACTTGCCCCGTTCACGCAATGAGTTGGTGCGCGATATTGGTTCATTTGCCGTGGCGGAACACCATGGTGAAGTGACGGGATGCGCCTCGTTATATGTCTATGACTCTGGGTTGGCTGAAATTCGTTCGCTTGGTGTAGAAGCAGGTTGGCAAGGTCAAGGACAAGGAAAAGCGATCGTCTCGTATTTGGTGAATAAAGCGCGGCAAATGGCGATTAAGAAAGTGTTTGTTCTGACTCGAACGCCAGAGTTTTTCATGAAGCATGATTTTATTCCAACCTCAAAAAGCTTACTGCCAGAGAAAGTGCTTAAAGATTGTGAACAATGCCCACGACAGCACGCTTGTGATGAAGTGGCGCTTGAGATCAATTTGGTTGAGCAGATCATCAAGCGAGTCAACGTCGCTTAATACGTTGATTACCAACGCGATCATTGCCGTTAATGATGCCTTGGAAAAAGATCTCAAAAAGATCGAATGATCACGGAACAATTTAAGAAAAGCGTGGTCTATAACTGTACCACTGCTTTTTCTTAGAAGAATCTAAGAAGGCCCCAAACCTACTATTGGTTCTGGGGCTTTTTCTTTTGTGCTCTTTAGCTTTTTATTTGTCGCGCCCTTGCCGCTTACGCCAAGGGAGTACCACAAACTTCATCCACAGATGTAAAAACAGCAAACCGTTAAAGGCAAAGCCCGCTATTAGCAAGCTGATCGATTCAATGGTTTTAGGGTTCTCCCTGCATAACCACCACCACACAAGCCAGCACCCAACTGACAAAACAGTGAGCTGATCCATACAACGTTGGCAGCGGCCGATTTTTTTCCAAAACCACGAAGATTGGCAGTTATTGCAAGGCATAAGCGCGTTCATTAAAGAGAAAATAACGGCAGTATAACGTGCGCGAAGGTGTGAGTCTAAGGCGTGGCTGAAACTAAAGCGTATAAAAAACGGCCGCACAAGGGCGACCGCATGAATGGATATTTAAGGTTAACAGCCCGGACCGCAGTCCATGCAATGCTTGATCATCTCAGGGCCCAAATGAAGTTTCGCGTTTAGGTCACGCAGCGCGGTGCGCACGCCTTCTTCAATTACGGGGTGATAAAAAGGCATATCCAACATCTGTGAAATCGTCATCTGATTTTGATGTGCCCACGCCAGTAAATGAGCCAAGTGCTCTGCATTCGGCCCCATCATTTCAGCGCCTAAAAATCGCCCTGTTCCTTGTTCGCCATACACATGCAATAACCCTTTATTGCGCAGCATGACGCGTGAACGGCCTTGATTTTCAAACGACACAGTACCGATAGCAAAACAGCCACAATTTCCCAAACGAGTGGTTAGCTGTTTGTAGGATTCACCGACCATCGCAATTTGTGGGTCTGAAAAAACCGCTGAGATAGAGGAACGACGAAGCCCTGCACGAATATCTGGGTAGCGGCCAGCGTTATCCCCTGCAATACGACCTTGATCGGCTGCTTCATGAAGCAGTGGCAGTTGATTACTGGCATCACCAGCAATGAAAATACTGTCTACAGAGGTTTGCAGCGTATAGTAATCGGCCGCTGGTACGCCACGCTCATCAAGGGCTACATCGGTATTTTCAATTGCCAATTTATCTACGTTCGGGCGACGACCGGTTGCCGCCAACACATAGCCAACGACAAATGTCTCGAGCTGCCCTTCACGGTTGATGAATTGGATTTCAACTTTGTCGTTTTGGCCTGTTGGAGAAGCAATGCGTTTCATGCTTTCCACTTTAACGTCAGCGTCTAAATAGAATTCTTCTTTAAACGTTTTATCGGCGTAAGCCATCACATCAGGGTCGGTTAATGGGCCAACTTGTCCACCAATGCCGAACAGCTTCACTTTTACCCCTAAGCGATGTAAGGCTTGACCTAGTTCTAAGCCAATAACCCCCGGGCCAAATACGGCAACAGATTCCGGTAAGTCGTCCCACTCAAATAGGTCGTCATTAATGATTAAGCGATCGCCAAGTTCATGCCATACCGCGGGGTAGGCTGGGCGAGAACCAGTAGCAATCACAATCCGCTTGGCGTTGATTCGTGTATGGTTGTCGACCTGTAGGGTGTGGTTGTCGATAAATTGAGCGTAGCCTGAAACTTTATCTTCAGCGGGGATCTCCTCAACGCCTTCAAGCACAAATCCGACAAAGCGGTCACGCTCACGTTTTACGCGCGCCATCACTTCACGCCCATTAATGACAATTTCACCCTGAGGATGAACACCAAAAGCAGGAGCTTTGTGGATGTGATGGACGCTTTCAGCGGCCGCAATCAGTAACTTAGATGGCATGCAGCCGACGCGAGCGCATGTGGTTCCGTATGGGCCACCTTCGATCATGACGACACTAGTCGTATGTGCTTTTGCTGCACGATAAGCGCCGAGTCCTGCGGTCCCACCACCAATAATGGCTACATCAACGTTTAACTGTTTCATCATCGCTTTCTCTAAATTTGGAATGTGGATAGTCGATGGCAACATTTAATAATGCTGTCATTGAGTCTAAATGAGGAGGATGCCCTAGGAAGATTTTCCTAGGGCAGGCGTGATTAGCCCAGGTAAGCTTCTAGTTCTTCGCTGCCGCCGATGTGTTTACCACCAACGAAAACTTGCGGAACGGTGGTACGGCCTGTGATAGCTCGTAAGCTCACTGTGGTTGCATCTTTACCCAATACCACTTCTTCATATTGAAGACCGTGGTCAATCAAGAGTTGTTTTGCTTTAGTGCAGAATGGGCAACCTGGTTTAGTAAATACGGTAACCGATTCTTGTGTTTTATAGTTAGGTGCAATGTATTTCAGCATAGTGTCAGCATCTGATACTTTAAACGGGTCACCCGGTTCATCAGCTTCGATAAACATTTTTTCGATGATGCCATCTTTGACTAGCATGCTGTAACGCCATGAACGTTTGCCAAAACCGATTTGGCTTTTATCAACTAACATACCCATGCCGTCAGTAAATTCGCCATTGCCATCAGGAATGAAAGTAATATTCTCTGCTTCTTGGTCTGCTTTCCAAGCATTCATCACAAAGGTATCGTTCACCGAAACACATAGGATGTCATCAACGCCATGCTCTTTAAACACCGGGTACAGTTCGTTGTAACGCGGCAAGTGGCTTGATGAACAGGTTGGGGTGAAGGCACCTGGCAAGCTAAATACGATAACGGTTTTACCTTTGAATAATTGATCTGTTGTGAGATTAACCCAAGCATCACCTTGACGAGTAGGGAAAGTGACTTGTGGTACCGCTTGGCCTTCTTTAGATACTAACATTCTATTTTCCTTGTGATTTTCTAAGTTAGGTTATGATTTTAAGAGCTGCTGCTCTCATTTGTTGAAGCCATTATGGAAGAAAACCTTTGATAGCTCCAATCGTTTGATGCTATGGTTTTGATAGGTGGATTCTATTGAGATTGAAGATGAACATTCGTGATTTTGAGTACTTAGTATCATTAGCTGAACATAAACATTTTCGTAAAGCAGCAGAAGCTTGTTTTGTGAGCCAGCCGACACTCAGTGGCCAGATCCGCAAACTGGAGGATGAGTTGGGAACGGTATTATTAGAGCGCAGCAGTCGCCGAGTATTGTTCACCGATTCGGGCCTGCAATTGGTCGATCAGGCCAAGCGTATTTTAAGTGAAATCAAAACCTTCAGAGATATGGCTAGCGGCCAGGGTGGCTCGATGAGTGGTCCTATCCATATTGGATTCATTCCCACTTTAGGCCCCTACCTTTTGCCGCGTATTGTGCCTTTTTTAAAAGAGCAATTTCCTGAACTGGAGCTCTATTTACACGAAGCGCAAACCCAACAGCTTGTGCGCCAGTTAGAAGATGGAAAACTCGATTGTTTAGTGTTGGCCTCCGTTGCGGAAACGGCTCACTTTAAAGAGATTGATCTGTATGACGAAGCATTGAGTATTGCCGTGCCTAGTGGGCATGAATGGGCTGCAAAAAGTGAAGTAAGTATGTTGGATTTGAAAGGGCGAACGGTATTGGCTTTAGGTGACGGTCATTGCTTACGCGATCAAGCCTTAGGTTTCTGTTTTGCGGCAGGCGCAAAAGATGACGAACGTTTTAAAGCGACCAGCTTAGAGACGCTGCGTAATATGGTCGCAGCGGGGGGGGGAATTACCCTGTTACCTGAGCTCTCTTTACCAGATGTCAAAGAGAAGGATGGCGTTTGTTACCTTAAAGCGGTCAACCCGCAGCCTTCACGCCGCTTAGTATTAGCTTATCGGCCGGGATCGCCGTTGAGGCAGCGTTTTGAGCAGTTGGCTCACGCAATCAAAACAAAGCTAAATGAGAAATAAAAAAAGAGGCTAAATTTAGCCTAATGCCGATCAGTTAAGACTTTAATCGGCAGATCAGTTGAATGATCCTACCTTTATGTAAAAATCCGATAGACCTTGTTTATCGGATTTTTTTATGCACGTTTCTCAAGCCCTCGATATCATCAACAGTTATAAACCCAATCAAGTTGAAACACTCGCAGACCTCTTACCCATTGAGCT
>NZ_CAWPDB010000180.1:0-14082 GCF_963886625.1 Vibrio sp. V23_P3S9T160 | reverse complement strand
AGTAAGTCAGACAAAGTCTCAACGTTGCTAGGTTTCCAATCATTAACTATATTTAGAGCTTGAGAAACATCCATAAAAAAATCCAAGTGCATTAAATACACTTGGATTTTGACAGCTCTGAAGGATCGTTCAACCGATCACTTTGGCTTTAACTGATCGGCATTACAGCCTTGGCTGGTGTTTTTTTTATCTTCAAACTACCTAGAAACGAAACTGTAAACTAAATGAAGTGACGCTATCGGCTTTACTTAGTCCTGCTGGAACCTTATCGTGGTATTGGCGAGACAAGTTCACTTTCAACGCAATCGAATCAGTAATGTGATTGGTTAAAATGAGTTCGCTATCGGTTCTGATATTACTTTCTCCTGCGACAAGAGTCAGTTCAGAGGAGATGGTTAAATTATCGAAAGTTGCCCAAACACCTTTTAAGTTACCACGAAATATGACTTCTTCGACTGTATTTGCAAATACAATATCTGTGCTTGATATCTCATCTAGGTTGGGTTTTTGGTAACGAAAGCCGGGCCCTATTTCAAGCTCCAATAGCAATATGTCGGTATTCATCAATTGGTAACCCATTCCACCAGATAGCGTATAGTCTTTGAAATAGGCGCTGTATTTCGAATCAACACCGTTAAAGTTTGCGTATAGATAAGCTTTTGAAGCTAACTTATAGTCACTTTGCAGCGAATAGTTTGCCTGCCGCTTATTCTCTTTTCCATTTTTATCAAGACGATACAATTTCCACTCACCATTGGTTCGATGGCGACCTGTTATGTATTCTGTCTTGACTCGTGAATTCAATGACTCTGAATCAGTATTACCTGAGTGGGCTTGGTAACCCAATTCGACTTGGCTATTCCAAGGAGAAGGAACTTCGATTTCCGTATCGTTTTTAAGATCCTCATTAGCATAAGCTGCACTCATCGCGAACAGGCTAAAACTAAGAAACCAAATTTTGGACACGAAGCACCCCTAAAGTGAATAAAAATAGTGGGCGAAATAGTAGGTGTAGGGCGGTTCTGTTTGGTCAGCATGAGGTTAATTCTCTACGAGATAAACACAAAGTTTCGTTTACATAATTACAAATGATCTATTCTGGCTATAATGGTCGGTCATTAGATAGTATTGAGCGAAGTCATGGCTGCACCACGAACAGATCAACGAAATCGTAAACCGTTTGACGCACAAGTCGACGCAATTAAAGTTCCTCCACATTCGATCGAAGCTGAGCAATCAGTGATTGGAGGCTTGCTATTGGATAACGAACGTTGGGATACGGTGGCTGAGCGTGTGGTCAGCAAAGACTTCTATAGCCGTGCACACCGCCTAATTTTTGATGCAGCTAAATCGATTTTGGAAGCCAGTAAGCCGCTCGATCTTATTACATTATCTGAGTATCTTGAGCGTCGCGAACAGCTGGAAGATGTCGGCGGTTTTGCCTATTTAGCGGATTTGGCGAAAAATACGCCCAGTGCGGCTAACATTAATGCTTATGCTGAAATCGTAGCGGAACGAGCATTGGTGCGTAACCTCATCGGTGTTGCCAATGAGATTGCGGATGCAGGTTATGATCCGCAAGGGCGCAGTTCGGAAGATTTGCTCGATCTGGCTGAAAGTAAAGTGTTCGCCATTGCTGAGGAGCGTACCAGCGAAAATGAAGGCCCGCAGAATGTCGATTCGATTTTAGAAAGAACTTTAGAGCGTATTGAACTGCTGTATAAAACACCACAAGATGGCGTCACGGGCGTGAATACGGGGTTTGCTGATCTCAATAAGAAAACGGCTGGTTTACAAGGTTCTGATTTGATCATTGTAGCTGCTCGCCCTTCTATGGGTAAAACGACGTTTGCCATGAACTTGTGTGAAAACGCGGCCATGGAGCAAGAAAAACCGGTTCTTATCTTCTCTCTTGAGATGCCGGCTGAACAAATCATGATGCGTATGTTGGCATCGCTTTCTCGCGTTGATCAAACCAAAATTCGTACTGGGCAGCTGGATGATGAGGATTGGGCACGAATTTCATCTACCATGGGTATTCTCATGGAAAAGAAAAATATGTACATAGATGATAGCTCAGGCCTAACGCCTACCGAGGTTCGTTCTAGAGCTCGTCGTATTGCGCGCGAGCATGGCGGCTTGTCGCTCATCATGGTCGACTACTTGCAGTTGATGCGAGTTCCTTCGCAATCGGATAACCGTACTTTAGAAATTGCGGAGATCTCTCGCTCGTTAAAAGCGCTGGCTAAAGAATTGAATGTGCCCGTGGTGGCTTTATCGCAGCTTAACCGTTCGTTGGAGCAGCGCGCCGATAAACGCCCAGTCAACTCCGACTTGCGTGAATCCGGTTCGATAGAACAAGATGCCGATTTGATCATGTTCATTTATCGCGACGAGGTGTATCACCCTGATAGTTCGTTAAAGGGTATCGCAGAGATTATTATAGGTAAGCAACGTAACGGCCCGATTGGTTCTGTACGGTTGACCTTTCAAGGGCAGTATTCTCGTTTTGACAACTATGCAGGCCCTGCATTTGACGATGAGTAATTTGATGAGCTACATGAAAGCGGCAACCGCCTGCATCGATCTCGATGCGTTAAAGCACAACCTACAGCGAGTAAAACAGCAGGCACCAAACAGTAAAATTATGGCGGTGGTCAAAGCAAATGGTTATGGTCATGGGCTTCGGCATGTTGCGAAACATGCACTGGGCGCGGATGCATTTGGCGTGGCGCGCATTGAAGAAGCGCTGCAACTAAGAGCGAGCGGTGTGGTAAAACCTATCTTATTGCTTGAAGGTTTTTATTCTCCGATGGATCTTGCTGTATTGGTGACCAATAACATTCAAACCGTTGTTCACTGTGAGGAGCAGTTAGTCGCCTTAGAGCAAGCTCAATTAGATGTCCCAGTCAATGTTTGGTTGAAAATCGATAGCGGAATGCATCGTTTAGGTGTGCGCCCAGAACAATACCCCGATTTTTTAGAACGTTTGCAAGCGTGTAAAAACGTAGTGAAGCCATTGCGTTATATGAGTCATTTTGGTTGTGCCGATGAACTCGATAAATCAACCACTTCTGAGCAAATTGAGCTATTTTTAGCAATGACAAAAGGTCATGAGGGTGAAAGATCACTTGCTGCCTCCGCTGGTTTATTAGCTTGGAAGCACAGCCAGTTAGAGTGGGTTCGCCCAGGTATTATTATGTATGGCGTTTCTCCTTTTGATGATAACTCGGCGCAAGCGCTGGGCTATCAACCTGTAATGACATTAAAATCACACTTGATCGCAGTGCGTGATGTTAAAGCGGGAGAGAGTGTCGGCTACGGTGCCACTTGGACAAGCTTGCGTGACACTAAGGTTGGTGTTATCGCAATTGGCTATGGCGATGGTTATCCTCGCACTGCACCCAATGGAACTCCGGTTGTTGTCAATGGGCGTAAAGTGCCGATTGCAGGGCGAGTTTCAATGGATATGCTTACGGTCGATCTCGGTCCACAAGCCTGCGATAAGGTGGGTGATGAGGTTATTTTATGGGGAAAAGAGCTACCAGCAGAAGAAGTGGCCTCTCACATTGGCACGATCGCTTACGAGTTAGTGACGAAACTCACTTCTCGTGTTGAGATGTCGTATCAATAAAGCCAGAGTATGCACCCATTAGGTTTACCTGACCTAACTCAATATGAGAGCGGGTAAGCTGCGTCATAATGGCGCTCACAAAACGAATAACGACGTGTTGCCTTCCAAATATAGGCAGTCGATACCATTTTCTTTTTTTGCTCAATCGGGGATTCCATCATTTTGAAACAGAGTTTAGGAATGATAGGAATAAAACCTACTGTCACATCGGGATAGATACCATGTTGAAAAATATCAATCCAACGCAAACCAACGCTTGGAAAGCACTGACTGCGCATTTTGAATCAGCGCAAGATATGGACCTTAAATCGCTTTTTGCACAAGATGCACAACGTTTCGATAAATTCTCGACTCGTTTTGGTTCAGATATTCTTGTTGATTACTCAAAAAATTTGATCAACGAAGAGACCTTACAACATTTACAAGCATTGGCGAATGAGACTGAACTAAAGTCAGCCATCGACGCTATGCTGCAAGGCTGCGCGATCAACCAAACTGAAGGCCGTGCCGTACTGCACACTGCGTTACGCAACCGCAGTAACACACCGGTCATGGTTGATGGTGAAGATGTGATGCCAGCCGTGAATGCGGTACTTGAGAAGATGAAATCGTTTTCTGAACGAGTGATTTCTGGTGAATGGAAAGGTTACACTGGTAAAGCGATTACCGATATTGTCAACATTGGTATTGGTGGTTCAGACCTTGGCCCATACATGGTCACAGAAGCACTTGCGCCGTATAAGAATCATCTTAATCTTCATTTCGTTTCTAACGTTGATGGAACACACATCGTTGAAACGTTGAAAAAAGTCAATCCAGAAACCACGCTATTTTTAGTGGCTTCAAAGACGTTTACCACCCAAGAAACCATGACCAATGCACATACGGCTCGTGATTGGTTCTTAGCGGAAGCAGGCGATGAAACTCATGTTGCAAAACACTTTGCAGCGCTGTCGACTAATGCGAAATCAGTCGCTGAGTTTGGTATTGATACAGACAACATGTTCGAATTTTGGGATTGGGTCGGTGGACGCTACTCACTATGGTCAGCAATTGGTCTATCCATTGTATTGGCTGTAGGCTATGACAACTTTGTGGAACTGCTGTCCGGCGCGCATGAGATGGATCAACATTTTGTGGCGACACCTTTTGAGCAAAATATTCCTGTGATCCTAGCCTTGATTGGTATTTGGTATAACAACTTCCACGGCGCCGAATCAGAAGCGATTCTGCCTTATGACCAATACTTACATCGCTTTGCCGCTTATTTCCAACAGGGCAATATGGAATCAAACGGTAAATACGTAGATCGTAACGGTCAAGCGGTAACTTACCAAACGGGTCCAATCATTTGGGGTGAGCCCGGTACTAATGGTCAACACGCCTTTTATCAATTGATCCACCAGGGAACAAAATTGATCCCGTGTGATTTTATTGCGCCAGCGCTCAGCCATAACCCAGCGGGTGATCATCACCAAAAATTGATGTCGAACTTTTTTGCTCAAACAGAAGCGTTAGCGTTTGGAAAAACGCAGCAAACCGTTGAAGCTGAGCTAAAAGCGGCGGGCAAATCAGCACAAGAAATGGCGGCAATCGCACCATTTAAAGTGTTTGAAGGAAACCGCCCAACCAACTCAATCTTAGTTAAGCAGATCACGCCACGCACTTTGGGCAACCTGATTGCGATGTACGAGCATAAAATTTTCGTACAGGGTGTTATTTGGAATATCTTCAGTTTCGATCAATGGGGCGTTGAGCTTGGTAAGCAGTTAGCAAACCAAATTCTGCCTGAGTTAGCCGACGATGCTCAAGTGAGTTCACACGACAGCTCAACCAATGGTTTGATTAACGCGTTTAAGACATTTAAAGCGTAATGCGTCAAAACCTTACTTGGATGTGAGTAAGGTTTTATCCAAATAAAAAAGGTTGATACTTAACGGTATCAACCTTTTTTTCTTTAATGAAAGAGCTTACTCGAAACAGATTTCGATAAAAGCGTTACCCCACTGAGAGGTAAACGGCATGATAATAATTGCACCTTCGCATTTATGACGAATCGTGTGGCCTTTTCCTGAGACAACAACCGGAGTTGCCATATCAAAGTCAAAACCACTCTCGGCAAGAATACGTTTAGCTCCGCCTGTCACCATGTTGGTGATTTCGCCGACCATATCTGTCACTTCTTCATTGAGACCGTTGGGGCGTTCACCTAACATATTTTGCATGATTTCCAATGCTAGACTTTCATCAAAAGTAATAGACATGGAACCGCGGCTTTGACTACCAACCATACCAATCAAGCCAGAGACATCACCACGGGCAATCTCATCTTTCTTTACACGAGGTTTCTGTGGCTTCAACTCTAATGAAGCCATCGTTTTTAACACGTTCATTAAAGAAGCTAAAAACGGGTTTACAAATTCAGCGCGCATAACCTTCTTCTACTGTTTTTATACTTTCAGACTTGAGGAACACGTTTGGCAAACACCATGAGATTCAATAACGTGATTAACGATGTTAAAACCGTGTTTCTCAGCGTTGCTTGCTAGCAAGGCTATCAGACTATCATCTTGAAGTTCAATAACATTGCCACATTTGTCACAAATTAATAGGTGTGAAAAATGCTTATTAGCATTACAAGAGCAACATGAAATAAAGCTATTTGTTGACTCCACTCTATGAATAAAGCCTTGTTCTAACAAAAAGTCCAGAGCACGATACACCGTTGGTGGTTTCGCTTGGGGCTCGCTTTGCTTTAAATCTTCAAGCAATTCATAAGCACTGGATGCTTTTTTGCTTGAACAAATCAGTTCAAACACTCTCTTTCGTTGAGAAGTTAGTCGTACTCCTCTCGCTGCGCATAGTTCTTCTATTTGTTTCGTTAGCTTGTGGTCCAAATTCATCACCATAACCATTGGACTTTAATAATAATATACTATTTCCAGATTAATAGCCTTGTAGCCTACAACATTTTCTGGAGTTAGTTAGCGATGTGATCGTTGTTTGCAACGAAAATAGTACTTAAATTACCTTATATCGATGCAAAACGATACAGAAGAAGAACTGTTGGCGCTATAAACTCGAAGCGATTACAATGCCAAACTTTGTTTTTGGCTGTAAGTTTAGCCATTGAAACTGACTGAATTGGGATATCTAAATCATGACTCACCCTTGTAAGCTATCAGTAGCCCCTATGCTCGATTGGACAGATCGCCACTGCCGATACTTTCATCGTTTGCTGTCCTCGCAAACGTTACTGTACACCGAGATGGTCACGACAGGCGCGATCATTCATGGTAAAGGGGATTTCTTGGCTTACAACGAGGAGGAACACCCAGTAGCGTTACAATTGGGTGGTTCGAATCCTCAAGACCTTGCTCATTGTGCCAAACTTGCCCAGCAGTACGGGTACGATGAAATCAACCTCAATGTAGGTTGTCCGTCCGATCGCGTCCAGAATGGTCGTTTTGGTGCTTGTTTAATGGCAGAGCCGCAACTGGTGGCGGATTGCGTTGCAGCGATGAAATCAGTAGTTGATATTCCGGTAACCGTAAAGACGCGTATTGGTATTGATGACATGGATTCTTATGAATTTTTGACTGATTTTATTTCATTGGTATCAGAGAAAGGGGGCTGTGAACAGTTTACTATTCATGCGCGTAAGGCGTGGCTTAGTGGTTTGAGCCCAAAAGAGAACCGTGAAATACCGCCGTTAGATTACTCACGGGCATATCAGCTGAAAAAAGATTTCCCACATTTAGTCATTGCTGTGAATGGCGGTGTCAAAACCTTAGCTGAAGTCAGTGAGCATTTACAGCATCTTGATGGCGTAATGATTGGCCGGGAAGCTTATCAAAGCCCTTATTTGTTGGCGGAAGTGGATCAGACCATTTTTGGCATGGATACGCCGATTAAAAAACGTTCTCAAATTATTGAAGAGATGTTTCCTTATATTGAACGTCAATTAGCTCAGGGGTCTTACCTTGGCCATATTACCCGCCATATGTTAGGTATGTTCCAAAATATGCCAGGTGCTCGTCAATGGCGACGTTATATCAGTGAGAATGCGCATAAGCCCGGTGCGGGAATTGAAGTCGTGCAAGCGGCATTAGCAAAAATTCCGAAAGAGTTGAATGTGTAAAAATTACCAACTTAAGTGGTGATTTTTACCAATAATAGAAAAGCTAAATGACTCGGTGTTATTTGGCTTTTTTATTGAAATAAATATTGCTTTTCAAGTGCTTGATTGGCCAAGAAACTGTGATTTTTTTAGTCTTGACTTGAAATCAGAGGTGGTAATGACAAGTTGGCTCGATATCTGCTAGTGGTAAGAGAAACGGAGGAAAGCATCATGTTTGAACTTATTTTCTTATTGGTTTTTATTGCAACTTTATTGGCGACAGGCATCACTTTGGCGACTGTGTTTATTGCGACGATCATGGGCTTTATAGTATTGGCATTACTAGGCATGATTGGAGTGATGTTTAAGCTACTACCTTGGATCATTGTGATTGTTTTGGGGGTCTGGTTCTTCCGTCATGTGGTATACACCCCTCGCTAATGTGGCAGTCAACGAAATGTTAACTCACTTCAGGAATATGCTACTATCGCGTTCAATTAAGAACATGCATTAGTAGCGAATAAATAGGGAGCAATAGGGATGAATAAACCAATTTGGTTAGCGTTGGTCAGTGTGGCAATGATGATGTCAACCGCATCGGTTCAAGCAGAATCATTTTATCGTGGAGAAGTTGGCGCTGACATGTGGTGGGGCAGCACTAAAATCGACAATACTCGTCGTGATGATGTGAAGACACCTTCAATCCACGTTGCTTTTGAGCATCAGCTACCTTATTTGCCCAATGCGAGTATTCGTTATACAACGCTTGAGGCGGATTATGCATCCTTTGATAAATACGACTATACCTTGTATTACAATCTGTTAGAGCGACAGTTAATGTCGTTCGATGCGGGTGTTACATTCACTCAATATAGTGGTTCTCAGTATCAAGCACCAGATAGCTTGAAGTACAGTTTTGATAAGACGACTTTTAACTGGTATGCCTATGCCACAATTAAAATTCCCAATACCCAAGTTGATGTGATTGGGCAGTTTGATTTTGGTGATAGTGGCGGAATTAAAAGCGCAGATGTACTAGCGGGTTTGCAGTATTCCATACCTATTCGTGCTGGCAATGTCGCATTGCGTGGCGGCTATCGTGTGATTGATCTTGAATTCACCGAACTTGACCCAAAAACGAAAAACTCATTTGTCTTTGTTGATGGTTGGTTCTTAGGGGCTGAATTTCAATTTTAAGTATCGATTCGATACTTACGCGCTAAATGCATTTTCCATAGAACGCCACCTCTGCAAGGTGGCGTTTTTTATAACTGATAATTATATTATTGCGCAATTTCTTAGCAGAATAAGCAAAATGTACCATGCTTAATTCACGAGTGAATAATGTGAAAATGGTGTGGTGATGACGATTACCGAGTTAAGGGACTTGTATCGTGAGAACAAGCTTATCGAAGCCATTATTGAACCTTCTTTCCAAGAAGGGCATTGGATAGTCGAGTTTCGGCATTGCCGTGGTGGGTTCGTGCTATTAACCGATTCTCAGGGTGACGAATGCCAGTATACCGATCTGGATCTTGCCTCTAAATCGGCTATGGAGGTGGGTTTTAAGCAAGTTCGAGTCGAGTCTAAATGAGAGAATTAAGCGTAATGCCTACTTCCAAAAAGTTATAAAACATACTTATCTATTCTTTCTTGTTATTAAAGAGAGTGGTTAATCTATTGTCACGCAATGAATAGGGAAGTCGTGACCATGTCTTCAGGAAATACCATACCCCAAGAGCTAGCCAGTTTAGCTAGCCCACTCAATGACGCGCAACTGAACGGATTGCAGCGTACTATTTCAGAACTTTCCCCGCAGCAGCTTGCTTGGGTTAGCGGATATTTTTGGGGCCTCAGTCAGTCTCAAGCATCAAGTATTTCTACTTCCAGCTCACAAGCCGCCACTTTAGTATCAATGGAGCCTGCGACTCAATTAACCATTATTTTCGCTTCTCAAACAGGCAATGCAAAAGGCCTTGCTGAAGGATTGGAAAGAGAAGCTCAGGCTGCCGGTATCGCGGTTCAATTATTCGATGCGAGTGATTACAAGGGCAAAGATCTTGCGAAAGAAACGCATGTTATTTTTGTTGCATCGACCAATGGCGAGGGCGAAGCCCCTGACAATGCATTAGCGCTGCATGAATTTTTACAATCCAAGAAAGCGCCGAAATTACCTCACTTGCAATATGGTGTGATTGGCTTAGGTGACTCCAGTTATGAATTTTTCTGCCAAACGGGTAAAGATTTTGATGCATTTTTAGAGCAGCTTGGTGCCAAACGTTTTATTGAACGAGTGGATTGCGACGTTGATTACGAACATCAAGCCACCGAGTGGAAAGCCAAGGCATTAGCAGTGGTAAAAGAAGCTTTTGCAAGTACGCCTGCGCAAGTTGTGCAATTACCCGTGAGTCAAACCACGAGTCATCTATCTCAATACAATAAGCAAAATCCTTACAGTGCGACTTTACTGACGAGTCAAAAAATTACTGGGCGAGATTCAGGAAAAGAGGTGCACCACATTGAAATTGACTTGGGTGAGTCAGGTATAACGTATCAGTCTGGGGATGCGCTTGGAGTATGGTATGAAAACGATACAGAGTTAGTCAATGCCGTGTTATCTGCGACTGGGCTATCGGGTGTCGAAAGTGTTGAGGTCGATGGCGAAAGTTTATCCATCCATAGTGCTTTAATGCATAAATATGAAATTACGGCTGCAAATCCTCAGATGGTGACCAAGTTTGCTGAGTTATCTGGTTGTACGAAACTGCTTGAGCTGGTGGAGGATAAAGATAAGCTCAGATTGTACGCGAGCCATCATCAAGTGATTGATGTACTGCGAGAGAAACAAACTAAACTGACGGCCCAAGCGCTACTCTCTTTATTACGTCGTTTAACGCCGCGTCTTTATTCTATCGCATCAAGTCAAAGCGAAGTTGAAGATGAAGTGCATCTTACCGTCAGCATTGTTCAGTATACACACCAAGATGAGCACCGTTTTGGGGGAGCGTCCAGTTATCTTGGCCAGCGCTTAGAAGAGGGCGACAAGGTAAAGGTTTTCATTGAACACAATAATAATTTCAAACTACCGCAAGATGATAACGTGCCTATTATCATGATTGGTCCTGGCACCGGAATTGCGCCATTTCGTAGCTTTATTCAAGAGCGTGATAACCGTGAAGCAAAAGGAAAAAACTGGCTGTTTTTTGGTGATCGTACATTTACTCAAGATTTTCTCTATCAAGTTGAGTGGCAAAAATATCTGAAATCCGGTGTGCTGAGTCGTCTAGATGTGGCGTTTAGCCGTGATCAACATGAGAAAGTCTACGTTCAGCATCGATTACTTGAACAATCCGAACTGGTCTGGCAATGGATTCAAAACGGTGCGTATCTTTATGTCTGTGGTGATGCAACGCACATGGCGAAAGATGTGCATGATGCACTAATTGTTATTGCACAGCAGCAAGGTGGGTTATCACGTGAACAGGCAGAGACATATATCAACGATCTGCGCAAAGCAAAACGTTATCAAAGGGATGTGTACTAATGAGCACCAAACAACAATCTAATCATCAAGAAGTATTAGGACAAGAGCTAGGCCCATTGTCAGATAACGAGCGCTTGAAACGTGAAAGTCACTTTTTACGTGGGACGATCGAGCAAGATCTGCAAGATCACATCACAGGTGGCTTTAGTGCTGACAACTTTCAGTTGATTCGCTTTCATGGCATGTATCAACAAGACGATCGCGATATTCGTAACGAACGTGCAAAACAAAAGTTAGAACCTCTGCACAATGTGATGTTACGTGCGCGCATGCCTGGCGGGATCATCACACCGAAGCAATGGCTAGCGATAGATAAATTTGCAACTGAGCACAGCCTATATGGCAGCATTCGTTTAACCACTCGCCAAACCTTTCAGTTTCATGGGGTATTGAAGCCTAACATTAAATTGATGCATCAAACGTTAAACAGCATTGGTATTGATTCGATTGCCACGGCGGGTGATGTGAACCGTAACGTACTGTGTACGTCCAATCCTGTGGAGTCTGAACTGCATCAGGAAGCTTACGAATGGGCGAAGAAGATTTCGGAACATCTGTTACCTAAAACGCGCGCTTATGCCGAAATTTGGTTGGATGGTGAAAAACTAGAAACTACAGATGAAGAGCCGATTTTAGGTAATAACTACTTACCGCGTAAGTTCAAAACGACAGTGGTTATTCCGCCCCAAAACGATGTGGATGTACATGCCAACGATTTAAACTTTGTTGCGATTGCCGAACAAGGTCGGTTAGTTGGTTTTAATGTGCTGGTGGGTGGCGGCCTAGCCATGACGCACGGTGATACTTCTACTTACCCGCGTCGTGCTGATGATTTCGGATTTATTCCTTTGGATAAAACCTTAGAAGTCGCCGCCGCTGTGGTTACGACTCAGCGTGATTGGGGAAACCGGTCTAATCGTAAAAATGCAAAAACTAAATACACACTCGATAGAGTGGGCGTCGATGTGTTCAAAGCCGAAGTTGAAAAGCGTGCTGGTATTGAGTTTGCGGTCAGCCGCCCTTACGAGCTTACAGAACGTGGTGATCGGATTGGGTGGATTGAAGGCATCGATGGTAAGCATCATTTAACACTTTTCATCGAAAATGGTCGTTTACTCGATTTCCCTGATAAACCGCTAAAGAGTGGTGTGGCAGAAATTGCTAAAATCCACCAAGGTGATTTTCGTATGACGGCCAATCAAAACCTCATCGTAGCGGGAGTACCTGCTGTACAAAAAGCTACGATTGAGCAGATTGCGCGTCAGCATGGTTTGATCAATGACAATGTGAGTGAGCAACGTAAAAATTCGATGGCGTGCGTCTCTTTCCCTACGTGCCCATTAGCTATGGCTGAGGCGGAACGTTTCCTTCCTCAATTTGTAACAGATGTAGAGACGATCCTACAAAAACATGCGTTACCTAAAGAAGAAAACATTATCTTACGTGTCACAGGTTGTCCGAACGGATGTGGCCGAGCCATGTTGGCTGAAATTGGTTTAGTTGGTAAAGCTCCCGGTCGCTACAACCTACATCTTGGCGGCAATAGAGCGGGCACACGTGTGCCTAAAATGTATAAAGAAAACATTACCGATGTACAAATTCTTCAAGAAATTGATGAGTTGGTAGGACGCTGGGCGCTAGAGCGTCAATCCAATGAGGGTTTTGGCGATTTCACCATTCGCACTGGCATTATAGAAGAGGTGATCATCTCTAAGAGAGATTTCTATGCTTGAAGTACCAGTAGTTCCTAAATTGTCCGAGTTATTGGCGCTAACTAAAGTAGAGCAAACGTTACGCCTTGCCCCATTAAATGCTTATCTCGAAACGTTAACAGCGCAGCAGCGAGTGATGTGGGCGATTGAGAATCTAGAAGGAACCCATGCGCTTTCTTCTAGCTTTGGCATTCAAGCCGCATTGATGCTGCATCTGGTTTCTAGCGTAAAAAGCGATATACCAGTGGTATTGACGGATACGGGCTATTTGTTTACTGAAACATATCAATTTATTGACCAGCTCACGGATCACCTGAATCTCAATCTGCATATCTTCAGCGCTACGATAAGTCCATCATGGCAGGAGGCGCGTTACGGTAAACTTTGGGAACAAGGCGTTACTGGCATTGAACAATACAATCACCTTAATAAAGTAGAACCGATGCGAAGAGCGTTAGATGAACTAGATATTGGTACTTGGTTTTCTGGCCTACGCCGAGAGCAATCAGAATCGCGGGCGACATTACCTATTTTAGCGATTCAAAATGGTGTGTTTAAATTCCTACCTGTGATTGATTGGACAAATAAAGATGTACATTATTATCTGCAAGAAAATCACCTGCCGTATCATCCATTGTGGGAGCAAGGTTACCTTTCAGTTGGTGACACTCATACCACTCGTAAATGGGAACCGGGAATGAATGAAGAAGAAACGCGTTTCTTCGGCTTAAAAAGAGAGTGTGGTCTTCATGAAGAGAATAACTAAGGAGATGATGCAGGTATTTAATCTTCTATATAGTGTAAAAAAGAAATGAGTGAAACGGAAAAAGCGTCTGAAGGCGCTTTTTCTACGTTTGAAAAGATAAAAATTACAGCTAATGTGCATAACTCTGTGGGTAACGTGTTTACTTGATCTTAGTAAAATTGAATAAATAAGGCTTTGAGCAGTAATTTGGTGATTAAGCGCTATTTTTGCAATTTTTATAAAATAATGCTTGCCAACGTGACGGCGATCTCTATAATGCGACCTCACTGACACGGCACAGCCAGTAAGGGTTCAAGCCCAACCAGC
>NZ_CAWPDB010000179.1:0-14185 GCF_963886625.1 Vibrio sp. V23_P3S9T160 | reverse complement strand
ATATTAAAAGGCAAAGCATGGAAGCTAATGTGGCTAAAGCTAGAAAGAAAAGGGCTACCGAAGGAAGCTCCGGACATATCATGGGCTTACAGAGGTATTGCTCGATTAGGGGGTTGGAAGAATACAAAGCGAACGGGTCGTGCTTCTATAAAGACATTATGGCAAGGATGGTTTAGGTTACAAACCATCCTTGAAGGGTATGAACTGGCTAAGTCTCTTGATTCACCAGACTTGTGATCAAGAGACAGGGTTAGGGTGGGGTGACCCCCTCCTAGCCTCCCCCTAAAAGGGGGAGGAACTATTAAGTCCTTAACCCGATACCACGTGAAACCAGATAATGCGCAACGCCATACAACGCCACTACAAAAATACCAAGCACACTGAACGAGGTAACAATTCCCACATCTGACACGCCAAGAAAACCGTAACGAAAGGCATTAACCATGTAGACGATTGGGTTGATTTTCGATACCGCTTGCCAAAAGTCAGGCAATAGGCTGATCGAATAAAATACCCCACCCAAGTAGGTTAATGGCGTCAATACAAAGGTAGGAATAATCGAAATGTCATCAAAGGTTTTAGCAAAAATGGCGTTAATCATGCCACCTAAAGCGAACACAACAGAGGTGAGAAAAACCGTCGCCGCAATGATCCCCCAATGATCGACCTTGAGATCAACAAAGAACAGCGACACAAGGGTCACTATCGTACCCACCAGCAAGCCACGCACTACCCCGCCCATCACAAATCCGGCGATAATAACGTAGTTAGGGACAGGCGCAACTAACAACTCTTCGATGTTTTTCTGAAACTTCGCACTAAAGAAAGAAGAGGCGACGTTCGAGTATGAGTTAGTGATCACCGACATCATGATTAAGCCCGGGACAATATATTCCATATAGCTAAAGCCGTTCATCTGGCCAATACGCGAACCAATTAGGTTGCCAAAAATAATGAAATAGAGCGTCATGGTGATGGCTGGCGGTACTAAGGTTTGCACCCAAATACGCGTAAAACGGTTGATTTCTTTAGTCAGTAAACTGCAAAAAGCCGTCCAATATAAACGATACATCATGATTATCCTCGGCTTTGCTGTTGAACAATGCTGACAAACAGCTCTTCAAGGCGGTTCGCTTTGTTGCGCATCGAAAGCACCGTAATTCCCTGTTCTGTTAACTGTGAAAAGACTGAATTTAGCCCTTTCGTTTTCTCCAACTCAATTTGTAACGAACCGTTGAGCATGGTTTGCGAGATCACACCACTGAGTTGTGGCGCTGGCGGAGAATTCTCTGCGATATCTAAAATAAAAGTTTCGAGCTGTAATTTAGCCAGCAAATCCTTCATCGAGGTATTTTCAATAAGCTCACCTCGGTTAATAATGCCGATATTGCGGCACAGCATCTCCGCTTCTTCTAAATAGTGCGTGGTTAAGATAATGGTGATCCCTTGCGCGTTAATCTCGGTTAAGAACTCCCACATCGAACGGCGCAGTTCAATATCCACACCGGCGGTGGGTTCATCTAAAATCAGCAACTTAGGCTCATGCATTAAGGCTCGAGCAATCATCAAACGGCGTTTCATACCACCAGAAAGATTACGTGCTCGCTCTTTACGTTTTTCCCACAAATCGAGTTTTGAGAGGTACTTCTCTGCCCTCTCTTTCGCTAACGCTTTCGTCACGCCGTAATACCCAGCTTGCTGCAACACAATTTGCTCAACCGTTTCAAACTGGTTGAAGTTAAACTCCTGCGGTACTAAACCAATATGTTGCTTGGCCAGTTCAAGATCTTTATCAATATCAAAACCAAACACTTTAACGGTGCCAGAGGTTTTATTGACCAGCGAAGAGATAATGCCAATGGTAGTTGATTTCCCGGCCCCATTGGGCCCAAGCAGTGCGTAAAAATCGCCTTTTTCAACCTGTAAACTGACCCCTTTTAGGGCCTCAAACCCACCAGCGTAAGTTTTTCGTAATTGTTCTATTTCTAATGCGTACATTCCACGGATCACTCTTTGTGATGTTAACCTATCCAATGTGCTGCTAAGGCTCGCGTTTTTCAACCCAATATTAGAAATTGATAAAATAAAAAACGCAGATCCAGCGATCTGCGTAATTCATTCTTGCACAAGCTTAACGATTTTGGGCTACCTGCTTAACCGCAGCATTGAGCGCTTCATAACGAAACGAAAAAGTCTGCTCGGTTGGCACCAAATCCAAAATATGAAACTTTTCCAGTTGCTGTTTGGTGTGCACATTTGGGCAAAGTAAGTAGACCGCGCAGTGGGCATCTAAGGCATCATTAATCGCGTTTTCTAAAGCAAGCCCAACCGTCACATCAATCATAGGTACATCAGTAAGATCTAAAATCATCGCTTCATAGTCACTGATGTGATTGTGCTGGCGAGCGATCGCTTTAGATACACTAAAAATCATCGGCCCTGAGAGATAAAAAAACAGCACCTTACCATTGGCTTGATCCAATAAAGCTCGTTCGCTATCAGTCAATGGCACATCGTTTTCATCAGCATCACTAATGGCTTTCACTTGGCGAGCTTGCTCGCGGCTCAAGCGTTCTATGATCAAAATATTTGAGATAAAAACGCCCAAGCCAACCGCAACAATCAAATCGACAAAGACAGTTAACAGCATCACGCCATACATGATGGCCATCCCCTGCACACTCACTTTATGCGCGCGTTGGATAAAGCTCCAATCAAGAATGTTAAAACCAACATACACCGCAATCCCTGCCAATACCGCCATTGGAATCGGTTCGGTTAAGCCTCCTGCCACCAACACCACTAAGGCTAATATTAAGGCACGAACTACACCAGACAGAGGAGAACGCGCGCCGACCTGAATATTGGTCACCGTCCCCATGGTTGCACCTGCACCCGGCAACGCACCCAATAAACCCGCGATCATATTAGCCAGCCCTTGCCCTCGCAGTTCTTTATCGGAATCATGCTCTTTACGCGTTAGAGAATCGCCAATTACCGCGGTGAGCAACGTATCAATGCAGCCAAGCGTACCGAGTACTAAAGCGTCAATCACCATGGTGGTGAACATCTCGGCATTAAAGGTTGGAATAACAAAAGAGGGTAAGCCAGCAGGGATCACACCAATACGGCGGATCTCTTCGCTATCAAATAACAGTACCGAAACAAGCGTCACGCCGACTAAAGCGACCAATTGAACGGGCACTTGTTTGCGATATTGAGCCGGGAGAAAAAATAAAATGCCTAAGGTTAACAAACCAAGAAAGAGCTCACTGAACTTCATCTGACTAATGATCTCGGGCAACGCGGTTAACGTTCCCATCACTCCCCCAGCGGGGGCCGCCTGACCAAGCAGCGGTGACAACTGCAGGATAATCAAAATCACCCCAATTCCTGACATAAAGCCAGAGATCACGCTATAGGGCATTAAGGTGATGTATTTCCCGAGTTTTAAAGTGCCAAGTACAATCTGAAAAGCACCTGCCATCATGACAACCGTGAAGCTAACTGCAAGCCCCGTTTCAGGGTAACGCGCCACCATGCTGGTTAAAATGGCCGTCATAATGACCGTCATTGGCCCTGTGGGTTCAGAAATTAATGTAGATGAACCACCAAACAAGGCAGCAAACAGCCCCACCAATATTGCTCCCCAAAGCCCTGCTTCTGCACCCGCACCAGACGCCACACCAAAAGCCAAGGCAAGTGGCAGTGAAATAATCGCGGTCGTGACGCCACCAAAGACGTCACCTTTTAGGTCGATATCGGCAAAACGGCCTCTAAACACAATGCTTTTCCTCATACTCAAAATAGGTTGTCTCACTCTAACAAATCATCATTCTAATCATTAACCATTATTTTACATGTGATTGATTCTCTGTTGACCATCCAAATAGCGATGGAAGCAGTTTAATTTTTTTACTAGGAAAACTCGTCAGATGAGTGAGTGTTTTGTCATTTTATAAGAGAACAGAATTGTAACATTGTGTATAGTCAGGCCTATTCTTGCGCATTACCATTGATGCGATTGAACTATTTTTAAGGGAAGTGAGATGCCAGAACTGAAACAGCTTTTTGAAAATAACTCACGTTGGTCTGAATCGATTAAGGCTGAACGTCCTGAGTACTTTGCAAAACTCGCTCGCGGGCAAGACCCAGATTTTCTATGGATTGGTTGTTCTGATAGCCGAGTTCCGGCCGAGCGTTTGACTGGGCTTTATTCTGGTGAGCTGTTTGTACACCGCAACGTTGCAAACCAAGTGATTCACACTGACCTTAACTGCCTTTCTGTGGTGCAGTACGCGGTTGACGTACTGAAGGTCAAGCACATCATCATCTGTGGGCACTATGACTGCGGTGGCGTCAACGCAGCGATTGATAACCCACCGCTGGGCTTGATCAACAACTGGTTACTGCATGTGCGTGACTTATACCTTAAGCACCGTACCTACTTAGATGCAATGCCAGAACAAGATAAAGCTGACAAATTGTGCGAAATCAACGTTGCCGAGCAAGTGTATAATTTAGGTAACTCAACCGTACTGCAAAACGCATGGGAGCGCGGCCAAGATGTCGAGCTGCATGGCGTGGTCTACGGTATTGAAGACGGACGTTTGGAATACTTAGGCGTTCGCTGCGATTCACGTGAGCGAGTCAACGACACCTATCAAAAAGCGATGGAAAAAATTCTTAATGCGCAACATAACTTGCTGTGTCGATAACAGCGTGTTAATTGCCGTTAAAACTGATAGTTAAAAATATAGAATGCCCACTATTTAGTGGGCATTCTATTATCGCTGGCAAAATTACGCTTGCGGCACAACTTTACCAATGTAAGGTAGGTGACGATATTTTTGCGCGTAATCGATACCTACGCCCACGACAAATTCATCTGGGATTTCAAAACCGATCCACTTGACCTCTACAGGTACTTCACGGCGTGAAGGCTTATCCAGTAAAGTACAAATGTGAATGGATTTAGGTTCACGTAAAGACAAAATTTCTTTTACTTTATTTAGTGTATTACCCGTATCAATAATGTCTTCTACCAGCAACACATCTTTACCTTTAATGTCATCATCCAGATCTTTCAGAATGCGCACATCACGTGAGCTTTGCATCGTGTTGCCATAGCTTGACGCGGTCATAAAATCGACTTGATGAACTAAGTCGATCGCGCGAGCTAAGTCTGCCATGAAGACAAATGAGCCGCGCAACAAGCCCACCAGCACCAGATCTTCACTACCTTTGTAATGCTCTGTGATTTGTTTGCCTAATTCACGAATTCGTTCCTGAACCACTTGCTCAGAAATCATCACTTCAACTGTATGTTTCATACTGTTCTCTTTTCGGGTGATGCGACACGCTACGATCATCGCAGTTTAATGATGGCGTCGCGTAACTAGCTTGGCGCGTATAGTACCACTGCCACACAGGATAGTTAAATAATTAGGCAAAACTCTGGGTATGATGAAAGAAAGCTCCTACGCTGCCGCAGACACGCTCACCACAAATACGCCACATCAATAAAAGATACAATAAAACACGTTGAATCCGATGGGATTTAACACGATCGCACAAAAAACAAACTCGAAACGTTGACCTCAACCATATGCAGCAGTACACTCATAAAGCTTTAAAGCAACTAACAAAATAATCATTAGAGCGAAAAGCTCAATTCAACAGTCATTGGCAAGGATTAACAACTCATGGAAACATCGATAGAAAAACGCCCCAGAACTCGCTTATCACCACAAAAACGCAAACTTCAACTGATGGAAATCGCCCTTGAAGTGTTTGCTACACGGGGAATAGGCCGAGGTGGCCACGCAGATATTGCTGAAATCGCCCAAGTTTCAGTCGCTACTGTCTTTAACTACTTTCCAACCCGAGAAGATTTAGTCGACGACGTACTCACTCATGTTGTACGTCAGTTTTCAAACTTCCTCGCAGATAATATTGATCTTGATTTGCATGCGAAAGATAACTTAACCAACATCACCACTAAGATGATTTCTCTTGTGATTGAAGATTGTCACTGGTTAAAAGTATGGTTTGAATGGAGCGCTTCAACGCGCGAAGAAGTGTGGCCACTTTTTGTCTCCACCAACCGTACTAATCAACTTTTGGTACAAAATATGTTTATCAAAGCCATTGAACGTGGCGAAGTGTGCGATCGGCATGAACCAGAACATCTTGCTACGCTCTTTCTTGGTATCTTCTACTCACTGTTTGTACAAGCAAATCGTATACAAGACGAAGCCAGCATGGGTGTACTCGTGAAAAGCTACCTCAGCATGCTCTGCATCTATAAAAAAGATCACTAGGCTTAACTTCCTAGTCTCTGAATTATGAGCATAAAAAAACCGCTGAATTCAGCGGTTTTTACTATTTAACTAACCAGCAATTTAATGAACCGGCAATTTAACGCATCAGCGTTGAAGTTACTTTTTCTTCTTCGCTTTTGCGTTTGGCAGATCAGTAATCGTGCCTTCAAATACTTCTGCAGCAAGGCCTACCGATTCATGTAACGTTGGGTGAGCATGAATCGTCAAAGCGATATCTTCTGCATCACAACCCATCTCGATAGCCAAACCGATTTCACCAAGCAGTTCGCCGCCGTTAGTACCAACGATAGCGCCACCAATCACACGGTGAGTCTCTTTATCAAAGATAAGCTTAGTCATACCGTCAGCACAATCAGAAGCGATAGCACGGCCAGAAGCTGCCCATGGGAATGTCGCGACTTCGTAGTTAATGCCTTCTGCTTTGGCTTCTTTTTCAGTTTTACCAACCCAAGCCACTTCTGGCTCAGTGTACGCAATTGAAGGGATAACTTTAGGATCGAAGTAGTGCTTCTTACCAGAAATTACTTCTGCCGCTACGTGGCCTTCATGCACACCTTTGTGCGCCAACATTGGTTGACCAACGATATCACCGATCGCAAAGATATGAGGAACGTTAGTACGCATTTGCTTATCAACATTGATAAAGCCGCGCTCATCCACTTCAATACCTGCTTTTTCAGCATCCATCAGCTTACCGTTTGGTACGCGGCCGATAGCAACAAGAACGGCATCATAACGCTCAGCTTGCGCTGGTGCTTTTTTGCCTTCCATTGAAACGTAGATACCATCTTCTTTTGCTTCAACAGCGGTTACTTTGGTTTCAAGCATCAGGTTAAATTTGTCTTTGATACGTTTGGTGTAGACTTTAACCATGTCTTTATCCGCCGCTGGGATAAGTTGGTCAAACATCTCAACCACATCAATCTTAGAACCTAGCGAGTGGTAAACCGTCGCCATTTCTAGACCGATGATACCACCACCCATGATCAACAGTTTTCCAGGAACTTCTTTCAATTCAAGTGCATCCGTTGAATCCCAAATGCGTGGGTCTTCATGAGGAATGAATGGCAGTTTAATTGGACGAGAACCAGCTGCAACGATGGCGTTATCAAAGTTAACCACGGTTTTACCGTCTTCACCTTCAACTTCAATGGCGTTAGGGCCAGTAAATTTGCCGAAACCGTTCACGACAGTCACTTTGCGCATCTTCGCCATACCGCCAAGACCGCCCGTTAACTGGTTGATGACTTTTTCTTTCCAAAGGCGGATTTTATCGATGTCCGTTTGTGGTTCACCAAACACAATACCGTGCTGGGCCAATGCTTTCGCTTCTTCGATAACTTTTGCAACGTGCAGCAACGCTTTTGATGGGATACAACCCACGTTCAAACACACACCGCCAAGGGTGCTGTAGCGTTCAACAAGTACTGTTTCAAGACCTAAGTCTGCACAGCGGAATGCAGCGGAGTAACCAGCAGGACCGGCACCAAGTACGACGACTTGGGCTTTGATTTCTTTGCTCATTTTGACCTCTTGTAGTCATTATCCCTAACAGGCTGAGTGGATGTTCTCGTTGTTTTTAGTGTTTAATCCAATGAATTAAACCCATGACTGAGCCAATTACTTAAAACAAATGAATTAAAACGAATTATTTTCAGACCGCAACAGTTTACAGAGATGTTAATGGTGTGAAAAGTAAATCCATTTAGCCTGTGAGCTAGACGACAATTCGATTAAGAAAAAACCCTTCATAATCCAATTGTTCAATTATTCGTGTTAACAAGGGCGGCTTTAACGGCCGCCCTCTCTTTCACTAAACTTGGCTTACAGAACCAGACGACGAATGTCTGATAGCGCACCATTTAGGAATGTGATGAAACGCGCACCTTCCGCACCATCAATCACACGGTGATCGTATGACAGTGATAGTGGCAGTTGTAGGCGTGGTTCGAACTCTTTACCGTTCCACACTGGCTTAAACTCAGACTTAGATACCCCAAGGATACCGACTTCTGGCGCGTTAACGATAGGCGTAAACGCTGTACCGCCGATGCCACCTAAGCTAGAGATAGTGAAACAGCCACCTTGCATGTCTGCAGCGGTCAGTTTACCTGCACGAGCTTTCTTCGATACTTCAGCCAGCTCTCTTGATAACTCATAAATGCCTTTTTTGTTCACATCTTTGAAGACAGGAACAACAAGACCATTTGGCGTATCAACAGCAATACCCACGTTCACGTACTTCTTCAGAATCAAGCTTTCGCCATCTTCAGAAAGTGAAGAGTTAAACGATGGGAATGCTTCTAGTGCTTTCGCTACCGCTTTCATGATGAACACCAGTGGGGTGATCTTCATGCCAGTGTCGTTCTTCGCTTCAATCGCATTTTGCTCTTTACGGAAGTTCTCAAGCTCGGTGATATCCGCATTATCCCATTGGGTAACGTGTGGGATCATCACCCAGTTACGATGCAAGTTAGCACCAGAGATCTTCTTAATACGTGAAAGCGGTTTTACTTCTGTGTCACCAAACTTGCTGAAGTCCACTTTTGGCCAAGGTAGCAAGCCAAGCGCGGCGCCATCACCTTTACCAGAAGCCACTGCGGCAGAACCAGATTCAAGACGCTTAAGCGCTTCTTTCACGTAGTTTTGCACGTCTTCTTTTAGGATGCGGCTCTTACGGCCAGAACCTTTGACTTTCGCTAGGTTAACACCAAATTCACGCGCAATACGGCGCACAACCGGTGATGCATGAGAGTACTCATTGTTCTCTTCAAACTCGGCAGGTGCTGCCACCGCTGATTTTACCGCTTCCGCTTTTGGCGCTGATGCTGCTGGAGCCGCTGCTTGCGCAGGGGCCGCTACGGCAACGGGCGCTGCACCGGCAACTTCAAACACCATGATAAGAGAGCCTGTTGACACCTTATCGCCAGCTGCAACTTTGATCTCTTTCACAACACCAGCAAACGGCGCAGGAACTTCCATTGATGCTTTATCGCCTTCAACGGTGATAAGAGACTGCTCTTCACTCACGGTATCGCCAACCGCCACCATGATTTCCGTCACTTCGACTTCATCACCACCGATATCCGGTACGTGGATCTCTTTTGCTGCCGAAGCGGCTGGTGCTGCAGCTACAGGTGCTGCCACTTGAGCAGAGGCTGCCGCCGGAGCAGAACCCGCCACTTCAAAGATCATCACCAGTGAGCCTGTCGATACTTTATCGCCCGCGGCCACTTTGATCTCTTTCAGTACACCAGCAAATGGAGCAGGTACTTCCATTGAGGCTTTGTCACCTTCAACCGTCAGTAGAGATTGCTCTTCTGCGATTGAATCGCCGACTGCAACCATGATTTCAGTGACTTCCACTTCATCACCGCCGATATCTGGCACGTGAACTTCTTTAAGCTCAGCGACAGCCGCGGCAGCAGGAGCCGCAACCGGTGCAGCTTCCACTGCTGGAGCTGCGACCGCAGCGCCTTCTGCTTCAAAAATCATGATAAGTGAACCGGTCGATACTTTATCGCCCGCGACTACTTTGATTTCTTTTACAATACCCGCTTGAGAAGCTGGTACTTCCATAGAAGCCTTATCACCTTCTACAGTAATAAGAGATTGCTCTTCTTCAACCTTGTCGCCAACGCTGACAAGAATCTCAGTAACTTCAACCTCATCCGCACCAATATCCGGTACATTAATTTCGATTGCCATTATTCTTTCCTACCTTAATTAAGCGTATAGCGGGTTTGTTTTTTCAGTATCGATGTTGAATTTCTTAATCGCTTCAACCACAACTGATTTCTCAACATCACCACGTTTCGCTAGTTCGCTTAGCGCGGCAACCACTACGTAACCTGCGTTCACTTCGAAGTGACGACGTAGGTTTTCACGGCTATCAGAACGACCAAAACCATCAGTACCTAGTACTTTGTATGATTCAGCCGGGATAAACGCACGTGCTTGCTCAGCGTAGTTCTTCATGTAGTCAGTTGCTGCGATGGCAGGCTCGTTACCCATTACCGTTTGAATGTAAGGTACTTGCGGCTGCGCTTCAGGGTGAAGCATGTTGTAACGCTCACATGCTTGGCCATCACGAGTCACTTCGTTGAATGATGTTACTGAGTAAACATCAGAAGCCACGCCGTACTCATCACTTAAGATTTGAGCCGCTTTGCGTACTTCGTTCATGATCGTACCTGAGCTCATTAACTGAACTTTACCTTTAGAGCCAGTCGTTCCTTGTGGAGCGTAGCTTTCTAATTTGTAGATACCTTTACGAATACCTTCTTCAGCGCCTTGTGGCATTTCAGGCATTGCGTAGTTCTCGTTCATCAGCGTTAGGTAGTAGAACACGTTCTCTTGATCGCCATACATGCGGCGAATACCGTCTTGCATGATGACTGCAACTTCGTAAGCAAATGTTGGATCGTAAGAAATACAGTTAGGAACCGTTGCTGCCAATATGTGCGAGTGACCATCTTCGTGCTGTAGACCTTCACCGTTCAGCGTCGTACGACCAGCGGTAGCACCCAATAGGAAACCACGTGCTTGTTGGTCACCTGCCATCCATGCCATGTCGCCAACACGTTGGAAACCAAACATAGAGTAGTAGATGTAGAACGGAATCATTGGCAGATCGTTTGTCGAGTATGAAGTTGCAGCAGCAACCCATGAAGACATAGCACCCAGCTCGTTAATCCCTTCTTGCAGCACCTGACCTGAAGTCGCTTCTTTATAGTAAGAAACGATGTCGCGGTCTTGAGGAGTGTAGTTCTGACCGTGTGGGTTATAGATACCGATTTGACGGAATAGACCTTCCATACCGAAAGTACGTGCTTCATCTGCAATGATTGGCACAATATTTTTACCAATGCTCTTATCTTTGAGCAAAATGTTCAACGCACGGACAAACGCCATTGTGGTTGAGATTTCACGTTTTTGCTCTTCAAGCAGAGGCTTGAACTCTTCAACCGCTGGAATCACAAGTTCTTGAGTGAACTTAGGCAAGCGTTGAGGTGTGTAACCTTTTAGCGCTTTACGGCGAGCGTGTAAGTATTCGTGCTCTTTCGAGCCTTCTGCCAATGTTAGGTATGGCAACTCTTTCACAGCTTCATCCGTCAGAAGATCTTGTAGACCAAGACGATCACGCAGTTGCAGCACGTGAGTCATGTCCATTTTCTTCACTTGGTGAGCGATGTTCTTACCTTCTGCCGCTTCACCCATACCGTAACCTTTAACGGTCTTCGCCAGAATCACGGTTGGCTTGCCTTTCGTGTCTTGAGCATTAGTAAAGGCTGCGTACAGTTTAGAAGACTCGTGACCACCACGCTTGAGCGCGAAAATTTGATCGTCAGTCATATCAGCAACAAGCGCCGCTGTTTCTGGGTATTTACCAAAGAAGTGTTTACGCACGTAAGCACCATCTTTCGCTTTAAATGTTTGGTAGTCACCATCGATGGTTTCGTTCATCAACTGAAGCAGCTTACCTGTGGTGTCTTTCGCCAGTAGAGAATCCCAGTTGTTACCCCAAATCACTTTAACAACGTTCCAACCTGCGCCTTTAAATAGGCCTTCAAGTTCTTGGATGATCTTACCGTTACCCATGACAGGGCCGTCTAGACGTTGCAAGTTACAGTTGATAAGGAAACATAGGTTATCAAGCTTCTCACGAGCGGCGAATGAAATCGCACCGCGTGATTCTGGCTCATCCATCTCGCCATCACCTAGGAACGCGTATACACGCTGTTCAGAAGTGTCTTTCATACCACGGCCATCAAGATATTTGAGGAAACGCGCTTGATAGATTGCAGAAATTGGACCCAGCCCCATAGATACGGTCGGGAATTGCCAGAATTCAGGCATCAATTTCGGGTGTGGGTAGGAAGGAATACCTTTGCCATCCACTTCTTGGCGGAAGTTGTCAAGTTGCTCAGCCGTTAGGCGGCCTTCAACGAACGCACGTGCGTAGATCCCTGGAGAGATGTGACCTTGATAATAAACCAAGTCACCGCCATCTTTTTCATTAGGCGCACGGAAGAAGTGGTTAAAACATGTTTCGTAGAACGAAGCAGAAGACTGGAATGACGCCATGTGGCCGCCAAGATCGAGGTCTTTTTTCGATGCACGTAGAACGATCATAATCGCGTTCCAACGGATGATTGAGCGAATGCGACGCTCAAGCGTTGTGTCACCTGGGTATGCTGGTTCTTGCGCAGCTGGAATGGTGTTGATGTAGTTCGTGGTAATACCGGTTGGCATATCAACACCGTCTAGACGTGCTTTATCTAGAATTTGCTCAAGTAAGAACTGAGCGCGTTCTACACCTTCTTCACGTACAACTGACTCAAGGGCGGCTAGCCATTCCTGAGTTTCCAGTGCATCTACGTCATGCTTCATGTCAGACATGGCGATCTATCCTTCTATTGGTTGGATCTATAAAACAAGCAATTCGCCGTAGGTTACGACTCATTACCCTGCTGAATTCGGCGCAACGAACGCTCACGACGAGACTCTTCTTTGGTCAAATCCAACAATGTTTCTTCGATATAAGCTAAGTGAGAATGGGACATTTCGCGCGCCTTTTCCGGCTGACCAGAAACGATCGCATCCACGATATTAGCTCGGTGTCTACTTACTTTCTCCACCACTTCATGGCGGCGGTGTAATAGTTTTAAATTCTGTAGAACATTTTGCTCAAGCAAAGGAGCGAGGCTGCGAACAATATGCAAAAGCACCACGTTGTGGGCCGCTTCAGTGAGAGCGACTAAAAACGCGACCACCGCAGACGCTTCTGCTTCGACCTCTTTTTTCGCTTGTTGTTCACCAATTCTCGCCAAACAGGCTTGAATGCGAGCAAAATCTTCCTCAGTACCACGCAATGCTGCGAAATAAGCTGAAATACCTTCCATCGCGTGGCGCGATTCCAATAGATCGAGCTGGGTTTCAGAGTGGCTAGACAATAAATTTAGCAGAGGATCAGAAAAACTCTGCCAAATGTTCTCACTGACAAACGTACCTCCACCTTGACGGCGGGTTAATAAACGCTTGGCTTCGAGGCGTTGAATGGCTTCACGAATGGATGGACGAGACACCTCGAACTGTTTTGCCAGTTCTCGTTCTGGAGGCAATTGTTGCCCCGGAGAGAGTGTTCCTTCCACTATCAGCCTTTCTAACTCCTGTTCAATTACATCAGAGAGTTTTGGCTGACGAATCCTTTGATAAGCCATAATTTATTATTCTTCTACTCTTTGCAGTCAATTGGTAATACCAATTTCAAGTTGGTGCAGAAATTAACATAATTAAAACGTAGCTGTCCAGCCAAAAGTTGACCTAAATCATAGAACAGCCCACGCTTAAACACTTTGATAACAATAGTCGATTAAAACAGCAATATTATTGGTCAGACCAATTACAAAATGAATACAGATGGGGAAATGATGGGCTAGAAATGGGGAAATATTCGTTGTCATCTACCCTTTCTAGAGAAAACATTCTTTGGCTCCTCCCCCTTCTAGGTGGACGCTGGGAGGGGGTGTAATTCGAAAAATACACAATCAATCAAAAGAGACACCCCACCCTAACCCTGTCTCTTATACACAAATCCCCAAGCCTCTGCTTGGGGATTTTTTTGAACTAATTTTATGTTTCATGATCTGATCATCTAAGCAATAACAAGGATGATTAGAATGACTTATATAGAACCAACCCTCTGGGCACAAAAGCAATTTGGTCAAGCTCACCTCAATGACCCAAGACGTACTCAAAGACTCGTTGCCCTAGCAGCCTCTCTGGCCGAGCAACCTGGCGTACCGGTCTCGAAACTCATCATCTCCCCTGCTGATATG